>CANQGB010000031.1 GCA_947600335.1 uncultured Bacilli bacterium
AACTTTATTTATTATTTAACTCATATATAAAATAAGGTTGATTTAACAAAAAAATTCATAAAATACCTAAACTCAAAAAGCGTTTAGACTTGCAATTACATAAAATATATGATACCATAATATCTACTTTGGAGGGGATTAATATGTATCTTAAAGATGCAGAACAAGTTTTATATGAAAAAATAGACAAATATCTACACAAAATAGAATATAATGTTAAGGGGGAAAATTTAAAATATTTAGAGGAATATCATACCATAGTTAAAAATATATTGTTAGACCAATATCGGACATTTGTTCCGGAAAAAAGTGCTCAAAATAATATATTTGTTGATTATAATCAAAACATGGATGCTCGCAGTTATAAAATGGCTGAAGACAATGAACAATTAACCATTTTACCATATTATACTTTGAATATGTCATCATCACGGGATTATACTCATAAAGAATTATATATTCAAAAATTGGCTCAACAATATACCACTAAGTATTTAGTAGCTAGTTGTAGTTTAGAAGATAATATCTTAAGAGAAGATAAAGCTGCAATTGAATGTGTAAATGATAATAATAAAAGCAAAGTTATTTTTAAAGCACCAATTATGCAAACTGATTTTTATGATTATAATGCTTTAACTTATATAAAAAGTAAATTAGAAGCATCTAAACAAAAATTTAATAATGGTGTTGTATCCCGCAATGCTTTCTATGGTTTAACACCAGATATTACCTTTAATCGGGCATTAGTGCCAAATTCAGATAAATATGCCATTATGGCTCATACAATTTATACCCCAGTTAACAATGAACTTCATGCTTTAAACGATGATAGCATCGAACACTATTTTAAAATAGTTGCTAATCATAAAACTGTTGCCGAGTTTAAAGAAGAAGGTCGTCGTTTAGCTAAGAAATAACATAAATGCTACTTGTTTTTTAATAGTATTTTAGTTATAATCGTAAGTATAAAGCGATGATAAAACTGGAAACTAAAACAATAAAAATGATTCGCTAAAGAATATACTTTTCTTTAGCTTTTTCTTTTATTAGGAGGCATAAACATGAAAAGAAATTTTACAATGGATGAATTAATTAATTTTTGTAAACAATATGGTTTTATTTTTCAAGGTAGTGAAATCTATGGTGGTTTATCTAATACTTTCGACTATGGACCTTTAGGCATTGAATTAAAAGAAAATGTTAGAAGAGCTTGGTGGAAAAAATTTATTCAAGAAAATCCTTACAATTATGGTATTCAAACAGCTATTTTGATGAATCCTAAAGTATGGGAGGCAACTGGTCATGTCACTAATTTTAATGACCCCCTTATGGATTGCAAAGCATGTAAAATGCGCTATCGGGCCGATAAGTTAATCACGGAATACATGCAAAAACAAGGTCAAGACATTTCTTGTGATGGCTGGGACAATTCGAAATTAGAAAACTTCATTCGCGAAAATAATATTCCTTGTCCTAACTGTGGTAGTCAAGAATTTACCGAGATTCGGCAATTCAATACAATGTTTAAAACTTTTCAAGGAGTTACCGAAGATGCTAAAGCCACGGTCTATTTAAGACCCGAAACGGCCCAAGGAATGTTTGTCAATTTTAACAATGTTGTACGTTCTATGCGAGTTAAAGTTCCTTTTGGAATTGGCCAAACCGGTAAAAGCTTTCGCAACGAAATAACGCCGGGTAACTTTACTTTTCGAACTCGCGAATTTGAACAAATGGAATTAGAATTCTTTTGTAAACCGGGGACAGACTTAGCATGGTTTGGTTATTATAAACAATTTTGTATGGATTTCTTAAAAAGTTTAGGAATAAGAAAAGAAAATCTTCGCTTTAGAGACCATGCCAAAGAAGAACTAGCTTTTTATAGTGTCGCCACAACTGATATTGAATATAACTACTTACATGGCTTTGATGAATTATGGGGCATAGCTGATAGAACTGACTACGACTTAAATGTTCACAAAGAATATAGTGGAGTAGATTTATCTTATATTGATCCCATTACTAATGAAAGATACATTCCTTATTGTATTGAACCAGCTCTTGGTTTAGATCGGGTAATATTAGCTTTTTTAACGGAAAGTTATACCAAAGAAACCTTAGAAAACAATGATGAACGAATTGTTTTAAAACTGCATCCGTTCCTAGCACCAATTAAAGTAACTATTTTGCCTTTGATAAAAAAATTACATGCTGATAAAGCTAACGATGTCTATGCTTTACTTTGCAAATCCTTTAATTGTAGTTATGATGAATCTGGTAGTATTGGTAAAAGATATCGCCGGAGTGATGCGGTCGGTACACCTTTTTGCGTAACGATAGATGATGATACGATAAACGATAATACGGTAACTCTTAGAGATAGAGATACCATGGAACAAATTAAAATCAAATTAGATGATTTAGTAAATTATATCAATTCGAAAATAAATTTTTAAAAAAGGAGGATTTTAAGAATGGCAAAAAAAGAAAATTTTAACAGTTTAATGTCTTTAGCGGATAACTTAACCTATTATTCTTTAAAAGATAGCATAAATAGTCTTCCAGCCGAAAAGTTCATCAGCGAAATCGAAGAATTAGTAACCGATTATTTTAGCCAAAAAGATTCTTTAGAAATTAGCCAATATCAATATCAAATTGCTGAACGTTTTAAATTATTGTATTCAGCATTAATATTTTTACCTCATGATCTTTTATGGCAACGTAAAGACTTTTTGTTAAAATATTATCCAAATTTTGTCCAAAACTGTCATATTATCAATTATCAAAATATTGAAGAAGAAGTCCAAAAAGAAGGCTTATCTCGCAATATTATTATTAAAAGAAATGAAGAACTAAAACGCATTTTATTTGGTTGGGGCTTCAATGCTTTAGCAATTTACTCTAAACCATATTTATACGATATTGCTATTGCCTGTTTAACGAAAGACCATGACAAAGAAGAAGACTTTGTATTAGGTGGTTATATTAATGAAATAGATTGTTTATTAAATGATTATTTTATCAATAGAGATGAAAGTTTAAAAGAAAGATATATAGCCTCATTAACTGAAATATTAGATAAATTAGAAACTTACATTCAAGAAAAACATCCTGAAATCTTAACCGAATATACATTTAAAAGATAAACTAACTATTTAGTTAGTTTTATTTTGGTATAAAATGTAATTGAAAAATCCTTATTTTTTTGTTATCATTAGATAGTAAGAAGAATAGACAGAAAGAGGAATTAAAATGGCTTTAAATAAATTAAAAAAACTATTTACCGATGAAGAAGAAAATGCAACAATGAGCGAAGATGATTATTATGCTGTTAGTGAAGAAGAAGCCCTAAAAGAGGCTGATAAAACTGGTAACAAAATGATATTAATGGAACCAAGAGCTTATTCTGAAAGTCAACAAATCGCAGACCATTTAAAAAGTAGAAATAGTGTAGTTGTCAATTTAAAACGCGTAACTTCAGCTCAAGCTAAAAGAATTATCGATTTTTTAAGCGGTTGTGTTTATTCCATTGGCGGAAAAATGCAAAAAATTGGTGTAGGTATTTATTTATGTACTCCTAAAAATGTCAATATTCAAGGCAAAATCAGTGATGACTCTGAAAAAAGTAAAGATGAAAATGATCAAGAAATTGAATGGTAATTAAAATATGAGTTTAAAGATTTGAGGTGGGTATTATGAAAAAATTTAGCACAAGTTTATATGGTTATAATAAAACTGAAGTTAATGACTTTGTTCAAAATGTTATTAAAGAATATGAAAGTATGCTAAATAGATTAAAAACACAAGATACAGAATTAGATGATTTAAAAAAGAGTTTAGAAAAATACCAAAATATGGAAAATACTTTAAACAAAGCAATAATGATTGCCGAAGATACCTCAAATCAAATTAAAAGAATTGCCCGGGATGAGGGCAAAGGAATTATCGAAGCCGCCAAAAGAGATGCTTCCCGAATTGTAAACGATGCTTTAGCTAAAACCGAAGAATTAGAACGAGATGCGGAAGATTTACGCAAACGAGTAATTATTTTCAAAAGAAAATTCCGTCAAGCCATTGAAACCGAATTAGAAGCAATTGATGAGATAGATGACAAGTATTAAAAGACTTGTTTTTTTATGAGAGAATACTATAATAATGGTGTGATTTGTTATGAGTTTAAAAAAAGTCCAATTTTTAAAATTAGAAGAAAAATTACCTCCCACTTTAGAAACGGCGCAAAAAATTAATATTGATTTCACTACTTTATGGAACTATCCGCATTGGTATCAAAGTAGGGATAAATTATATTATTTTCGCAAGCTTAACGATAATTTAAATTTACAAGAATTAATTACTTATTTAATTTGTGAAAAAGTGGCTCAATTTTTTCAATTACCCGTTGTTCATTTTAATTTTGCTAAGTATAAGGAACAAATCGGCTTAGCATCTTTAAATTTTCGATTGCCCAATCAAGAATATATCTATTTTGATTATGAATTAGTAGATTATCAAAGAAATCTTCAGGAATCTTTGGAATATTTAAAAAGATATTTTAGTGATGAAAATAATTATCAAAAATTTCAAAACGAAATCTTACGCTTAATTGCCTTTCAAATTTATACGAACCTAATTGATTTAAAAGCCCGCAATATATTGTTATTAAAAGCCGAAGATGGTTATGCTTTAGCCCCAGTTTATGATTTTGACTTTGCTTTAAAAAATAAATTAAATATTAATGAATTCTTCTATGATTCGACTATTGCTAGTTTTTATATACCTTCTAATTCCTTTAAAGAAACTTTAGAAAACTATCCTTATTTAAAAGAATGGCTTAACAAGATTTTAACAATAGACATGAAGAGCATTATGTATCAAATTGCCCAAGAATATGCCTTAGATTTTGATTATAAAAAAATGCAATACTATGAACGCCAAGATATAATCAAAAAAGAATTTATTCGTCGGTTACACTTATAAATTACTTTTGTTTTTCATAAACTCTCTAAGCATTTTGGTAAGGGCTCTTTTTTCAATGCGTGAAACATAACTGCGAGAAATATGCATACTTTTCGCAATTTCTTTTTGCGTTAATTCTTGCTTATTTAATAAGCCGTAGCGTTTAATAATGATATCTTTTTCCCGCGGCGTTAATACTTTTAAAAATTCTTTTAAATCCGTAATATTATCGTTAGTATTGATTAAATCGACAAAATCGGGCGTATTATCTTTTAAAACATCAATTAAATTAATTTCATTGCCATCTTTATCATACCCAATCGAGTCGTTTAAAGAAACATCGTTTTGTGTTTTTTTCGTACTGCGAAAATACATCAATATTTCGTTTTCAATACATCTCGCGGCATAGGTAGTTATTTTCGTTTTCTTTTCATCATTATAAGAATCAATTCCTTTAATTAAGCCAATGGTCCCAATACTAATTAAATCATCTTGACTAACATTTTTACTTTCAAACTTTTTAACAATGTGGGCGACTAGGCGTAAATTATGTTCAATTAATTTATCTCGAGCTTCTTTGTTACCTTTTGCCATTTCTTCAAGCATAATTTGTTCTTCCTCTTCACTTAAAGGCGACGGAAAAATATTATTCGAATAACTGCCTGTAAAGAAAAGCATACTTTTAATTAAATTTAAAATACTTAAAAACAACATCAACACATCCTTAATAAACTATATGAAAAAAAGTGGATTTTTTGTCATTTTCGTAACAATTTAAGAACCTTGTCAAAAAAATACTTTTTTGTTAAAATGGTAATAGCATAGAAGAGGTGTAGGTAAATGGATGATAAAACAACTTTGTTTGATATTTCTTTATTTAAACAAGCCCAAATAGAATTAATTATTAAAGATGTCTATTTAGCCTTAAAAGAAAAAGGTTATGATCCGATTAATCAATTAGTAGGATATTTAACAACTGGAGAAGCTAGTTATATCTCTAATTATAAAAATTCGCGCAATGAAATTTTAGAAATCGAAAGAGAATTAATCGTGGCCTTTTTATTGGAGCAATATTTAAAATGAGAATTTTAGGTTTAGATTTAGGAACGAAGACCCTAGGTTTAGCTATAACTGATAAAACTAATTTAATCGCCACTCCTTATAAAACCCTTTTTTATCAAGATTATGCGGAGTTAATTAGTGAATTACAAAAGATAATCGTCGAAAAAGATATTGGTAAATTAGTGTTAGGTTATCCCAAAAATATGAATAATACTTTAGGAGAAGCGATTGAAAGAACGGCTAAATTTAAACAAATTCTCGAACAAAATTTTACTTTACCCATTTATTTAATCGATGAAAGATTAACCACTAAAGAAGCCGAGAAATATCTAATTGATACGGGACTTCGGCGAGATAAACGCAAGAAAGTTATCGATAGTTATGCCGCGGCACTTATTTTGGAAACATATTTAAAAGAAAGTAGGGAATAAAATGGACAATAAGAATAGTGTTTTTACTGCGAAAGATGAGAAAGGAAATATATGCGAATACGAAGTATTATTTACCTTTGATTCCGATGAAACGAAAAAAAGTTATGTTATTTATACCGACCATGTTAAAGAAGATGGTTTAGAAAGAGTATTTGCTAATTGTTATGATAAAACTGGTAAAGATAAAGATTTAAAGCCCATTGAAACAAATGAAGAATGGAATACCATTGAAACAATTTTAAGTAAATTAGAGGATAGTAATGAAAAATAAGAAATTAATAATTTGTTTAAGTATATTTATTCTATTACTTGGTCTTATTTTAGGAGGATTTTTCTATTACCACAGTAGCTTAAAACCAGTATCGAATAATAACGAACCGATAATCTTTAATGTAGAGCCTTTAACGAGTAAAAAAGAAATAGCCCAAAATTTAAAAGCGGCTAATCTAATTAAAAGCGATACAACTTTATTAATCTATCTTTTCTTTAATAAAGACATTAATCTGCAAGCCGGAGAATACGAATTAAGTCAAAATATGAGTGCTTTAGACATTTTAAATAAAATTGCCAAAGGTGATGTCAAACTAAATACTGTCAATATGACTTTTGTTGAAGGCAAGAATATGAATGATTTAATTAGCCTCATAAGTAAGACTTTTAGTGTTGAAAAAAGTGATATTAAAAGCGTTTTAGAAGATAAAGAATTCATTCAAAGTTTGGTTGAAAAGTATGATTTTTTGACAAATGAGATATTAAATGATAATATTTATTATGCACTTGAAGGTTATTTATTTCCGGACACCTACACATTTTTAGAAAATGCGAGTATCGAAGAGGTAATAACGAAAATGTTAGATAATACTAATTTAAAATTAAGTGATTTAAAAGTGCAATTAACGAATAGTAATTATACAATTCACGAAATCATGACGAAGGCTTCCATTATTGAACTAGAAGCAAAATCTTTAGCTGACAGACAAAAGGTTAGTCAAGTAATCGATAAACGGTTATCTAATGCTTGGGTTGGACCTTTAGGAATGGATGTTACCACTTACTATGCTGTCCAAAAAGATATGAGTGCTGTTTTAACGATTAATGATTTAAATGTCGTTAATCCTTACAATACGCGCGACCAAAGTGGGTTAATGAATAATAAGTTACCAGTTGGTCCAATATGCAGTCCATCTTTAAGTAGCATAGAAGCAGCGCTTAATCCAAGTGCCACAAACTATGTCTGGTTTGTAGCTAATGTCTGTACGGGCGAAGTATTTTTTCAAGAAACCAATAATGAATTTATAGCTAAGTCTTATGAATTACGCCAAGTATGTGAATTAAACTAAAAAGGTTGGGAAAAAAATGAAAGAAACATTATTAGAAATGGAACGTTATGCGAAAGAAAAAAATGTTCCAATAATCGAAAAAGATTCAATTGCGTATATTATGAAATACATTAAAACCCATAATATTAAAAATATCTTAGAAATCGGTAGTGCCATCGGTTATTCGGCTATCTTAATGGCGGGTGCTAGTCCGTTAGTAAAAGTTACGACTATCGAACGTGATGAAATTAGATATATGGAATGCTTAAAAAACGTCAAAAAATGTGGCTTAGAAAAAGAAATAAATGTGGTATTTCAAGATGCTTTAGAAGTAAACTTAACCAATGTTTCTTATGATTTAATCTTTATCGATGCGGCCAAAGGGCAATATACGAAGTTTTTTGAAAAATTCAAATACTTTTTAGCCCCAGGAGGAGTTATTATTACAGATAACTTAAAATTCCATGGCTATGTTGGCAAAAAAGACTTAATTGAAAGTAAAAACTTACGCGGTTTAATTGATAAAATTGAAAAATATATCGATTTTCTAAAAAATAATGAAGAATTTGATACCGAATTTATTGATGTAGGAGATGGTATCAGTGTTAGTAAACGAAAAAATGAAAAATAATTATTTAGTTGCTGTTACGAGTGATGATGTATTAAAATTGAAAGTTAAGAATGTTAACTTTCTTTTTCCAATTAAAGACCTTAGTGTTGGCTTCTTGCAAGAATATACAGTTAAAGATATTAAAACTCCCAATTCTTATCTTTTGGTTAATCGCTTATTAGATAAAGAAGCTTTAGCTATTTTAGAAGAAATTTTAAAAGAAGACTTAAGGAATATTGCTGGGATTTGCTTTAACGATTTAGGGGTTATAAATGTCGTTAAAAGATTGGCACCCGCTTTACAGTTAATTTATTTAGAAAGCCACAATACAACGAATTATGTTTCCATTAATTATTATTTAGAATATGTTGACAGTGTCTTTATTAGTACCGATATTACTGAAGAAGAAATCAATAAGATTTTAGCTAAAGCTCATAAGCCTTTAGTGCTGCCATATTTTTTATTAGCCCAAATCATGTATTCAAGACGTTCTTTGTTAACTAATTATCAAAGTGTTTTAAATCTGCCAAATAAAAACCAAGAAGTTTTAAAAGACTCCATATCTCAAGAAGAATTTTTAGCCATCGAAAATAAATATGGCACGGTATTTTATCAAAATAAGTATTTAGACTATCGAAAAATAAATCATCCCAACATTTTATTTAGATACATTAATCCATTAACTTTAACTTTAGAAGAGTTAGAAAAAGTCTTAAATAACCAAGAACTAGACATTCCGGTAACTACTGGCTTTTTAGATATCAAAACTTATTATAATTTAAAAGAGGTAGAACGATTATGAAGGTAGAATTACTAGCGCCAGCAGGCGATTTAGAAAAATTGAAATTTGCTTTTCATTATGGAGCTGATGCCGTTTATTTTGCCGGGAAGAAATTTGGATTGCGGGCTAATGCCAATAACTTTACATTAGAAGAGATTAAAGAAGCTACCGATTTAGCCCATAGTTTAAATAAACGGGTTTATATAACGGTCAATATTATTTTCCATGATGAAGAATTAGAAGGACTAGCAGAATATTTACAAAGTCTAGATGAGATTGGTGTCGATGCCATCATTGCCAGTGACATTTTGGTTATCAAAAAAGCCCAAGAACTTAAATTAAAACTCGAGGTGCATGTTTCAACCCAAGCTAGTATCTTAAATAGGGAAACCGCGTTGTTTTATAAATCTTTAGGAGTCACTAGATTAGTTTTAGCCAGAGAAGCCAGTCAAGAAGACATAAGCGATATTAAATCATCCACTAACTTAGAATTAGAATGTTTTGCTCATGGGGCCATGTGTACGAGTTTTTCCGGTCGGTGTGTTTTATCTAATTATTGTACGCATCGCGATAGTAATCGTGGTGGTTGTGCGCAAATATGTCGATGGAGTTTACTAGATGAAGCCGAAAATACCTTTAGTATGGCACCAAAAGATTTAAATTTAATAGAATATATTGATAAAATGATTGAGGTAGGAGTAAATTCTTTTAAAATCGAAGGAAGAATGCGCGGAATTTATTATATTGCCACGGTTATTTTAGTCTATCGGAGACTTATTGATGCTACATTAAATAAAACAATAACGCCTGGTTTAAAAAAATATTACTTAGCCATTTTAAATCGTTGTGCTAATCGTGATTCAACACCCCAATTTTTTCATAAATTACCGGGAGTCGAAGAACAATATTTTCTAGGTCGCGATGAATACTCCAATCAAGATTTTCTAGGCTTAGTATTAGATTATGAAAATAAAACTAACCAAGTAATCGTGGAAGAAAGAAATTATTTTAAAAAAGGCGATGTAATTGAATTTTTTGGACCCAATATCGAAACATTTTCCTATACAATTGATAAAATGTACGATGAAGAAAACAATTTAATCGAAATCGCTAATCATCCAGGAATGCTGGTTAAAATTCCGATAAATAAACAATTAGAAAAGTATGATATGATGCGTATAAAAGTATTTGACAAACAATTATTTTTATAGTATTCTTAGTACTGTATTTTAGAAGGTGAATAAAAAAATGAAACAAAGTGAAAAACAAGAAAGTATTATTTTAACCGCTGAAGGTTATTTAGAATTAGAGACTGAATTAAAGGAACTTAAAGATGTTCGCCGTCCAGAAGTAATTAAATCTTTAAAAGAAGCTCGGGCTTTAGGAGACTTATCGGAAAATTCAGATTATGATGCTGCCCGAAATGAACAAGCTCAAGTCGAAAGTCGAATTAAAGAATTAGAATATAAATTAGAACATGCCGTAATTGCTGATGGTTCTAAGTGTGATACTGTTAATGTTGGTAATACAGTTATTATTACTTATGATGATGGAGAAAAAGAAGAATACAAAATTGTTGGTTCGCTTGAAGCTGACCCATTTGAAAATAAAATATCTAATGAAAGCCCAATTGGCAAAGCTATTATTGGTCATAAAGCGGGAGAAACTGTTCAAGTTATTAGCCCTAATGGTAATTTTGATGTCATCATTAGTGAAATAAAATAAGATAAATAAATGTTTAAACTGGTTATAGAATTTATAGCTAGTTTTTTGTTAAAGGAAATGAATTGCTTTTTAGGATTCTTTTCGGTATAATAAACATGTTTTAAAGGAGATTTGTATGAAAGAAAATGTTGTTGTAAAAGAAATAAAAATTACAGGTGAAGAGTGGACTAAAGCTTTAGATAGTGCTTTTAAAAAGAAAAATAAAGATGCTAAGATTGATGGTTTTAGAAAAGGTTGTGCTCCTAAAGATGTATATATTAAAAAATTTGGTATTGAGTCTTTATATATGGATGCGATTGATAAAGTAACTGAAAAAGCTTATAAAGATGTTTTAGATGAAACCAAAGTTATTCCTGTTTGTGAACCAAAATTAGATGTTAAAAATATTAATGAATCTGAATGTGTTTTTGAATTTACTTTAATTGGGGCACCAAAAGTAACTTTAGGAGAATATAAAGATTTAAAAGTTAAAAAAGAAGAAGCTAAAGTAAGCGATAAAGAAATTGACGAAGAAATTAAAAATTTACAAAATCAATATGCGGAGATTAAAGTTAAAGAAGAGGGCGCTAAAGTAGCTAATGGCGATACTGTTATCATTGATTTTAAAGGATATGTTGATGGTGAAGAATTAGATGGTGGCAGTGGCGAAAATTATCCATTAGAAATAGGTAGTCATACTTTTATTCCTGGTTTTGAAGATGGTTTAATTGATGCTAAAGTTGGCGATGAGGTAGAACTTAATTTAACTTTCCCAGATAATTATATGAAAGATTTATCCAACAAACCAGTTTTATTTAAAGTTAAAGTTAATGAAATTAAAACTAGAGTTTTACCAGAATTAAATGAAGAATTCTATTTAGATTTAGGTTATGAAGATGTTAAAACAGAAGCTGATTTAAAAGCAAAGGTTAAAGAAACTATTCTAAATCGTAAAACAAGTGAAATCGAAGATAAATATGTTGAAGATTGTTTAGCTAAAGCTGCTGATAATATGACTATCGACATTAATGAAGAAATTATCGATGATGAAGTTCATCACATGATTCATCAATTCGAAGACCAATTAAAAATGCAAGGTTTAAGTATTGAACAATATTATGAAGTTACTGGTATGGACCATCATAAATTACATGAACAAATGGAACCAGAAGCGACAAAGAGAATTAAATATCGTTATTTATTAGAAAAAATAGTTGAAATTGAAAAAATTGATTTCACTGATAAAGAAGCTGAAGATAAAGCGGAAGAAATGGCTAATAATTATGGAATTAGTTTAGATGAATTAATGAAGGCTTATGGAAGTTTAGAAGTAATTAAATACGATATGAAAATGCGTGAAGCTATTGAAATTATTAAAGGAGCTAAAAAATAGGCTTCTTTTTTATATCCTTTTGTAAAATAGTCTTAAATAAATTGCTTGTTAAAGTAATAAAGGTATGATAAAATGAATACAGGTAAAGAAATTTACATAAAATAAAAAAGGGAAGAGCTTAACTTACCATGTTGAGCACTTGCCAAATATTGGTTCAAGCGCTTTAAATCATGATGTCAATTATGAATGAGCGCTTTTATTTTGGTTTAATTCTTATTTATAAAGGATTAACAAAATGATGATAAGAATTAAGCTTGCTACTTTTTTTCTCATTGCATCAGCCCCTTTCTTTCTATTTAAAAAGAGGCAAGTACCCAAACAGTTAAGATTCCCCGAGGCATAATAGCATAAGTAAAAGGATAAGTCTAATTACAAAAATTGAAAATTTGAAAGCAGTTTGGTTACAAATTTAGGAAATCTGTTAAGCAAATTTTAAAAATTGGAACGAAAAAATAATAAAAAAATATAAAAATTGAACAATCTAAAAAGTATTCGACAAAATACTTTTTTTCTATATGGTAAATTATAAATGTAAAGAAAGTACCATAAAGATATTGTAATTAAAAGTAATTCAAATTATAATAAAGGTATAAAAAATAGAAGGAGAGATAAAATATGGAATTGAAAAAATTCAAGAAAAACAATAAATATAAGAAGACTCTCCTCGCTCTAGGCATAGCAGGCATGTGTCTGGGGGGGGG
>CANQGB010000032.1 GCA_947600335.1 uncultured Bacilli bacterium
TAGCTCAGTTGGTTAGAGCATCCGGCTCATAACCGGGCGGTCGTAGGTTCGAGTCCTACGAGGTCCACCATTTTATAAATATGCAGGTATGGCGAAATTGGTAGACGCACTAGACTTAGGATCTAGCGGAGTGATCCATGGGGGTTCAAGTCCCTTTACCTGCACCAGATTGATACCAAACTCGGACTTTTATAGTTCGAGTTTTAAAATGCTTTAATTTATGCTAAAATAGTTAATAGTTACAAGGGAGGTTTTTGTAAATGGAAAAAGTTACTTATGATATAGAAAGTGAAATAAAATTAGTAGCAATTTTAGGATATAATTTAATTGGACCAAATAATTCTAATCGTTGGCTAATTGTTGATGAGAATAATAATCAGGTTGGATTTATACAGTATAAGAAGTTATTTAATGAAAATGTTAAAAAGGGATACTCTAAGACTTATGGATATCATACAGAAATAGACAGTAAAGATATTAGTTATAAAGCAACAAGAAAAATTGAAAATGAAAGTAGAAAAATAGGTTTTGATTCTAAATTTAGATATGAGTTAGATATTAGAAGAGAAAATGGCAATATAGATCATATTGATATTAATGTTGGAGATTATCCAAGTTTAACTTTATGGAGTAAAGAATATGGCTTTATGAATTTTAAAGTAGACTATGAAGGCTTATATTTAAATTATAAAAGCAAAACAGAAAACTTTAATATTGAGGAAACTTTAGTATACAAAACAGATGGAGAGAAAGTAAGCAAACGCCCAAAGGAATATTCTTATCAATTAAGATATTGTGATAAGTGCATAGAACTTAATGATGAAAATTTAAAAGGAATAAAAATTTGCGAAATAACTGGTACAAGTACTCCACATCAACAAAATTATAATGAGATGAAATTGGTAGAAAATACTTGGATAAATGGAAAATTAAGAACTAATAAGGAAAATATAGTTGTTGGTAATGTTGAAGAAATGGTAGTTAAGCATGGAATGGGAATAGATGTTTTTAAACATTTTAGATTCTTAATAAATCAAATTTTACCTTTTAAACAAGATGTTGTTTCTGTAATGTTGGAAAACTCCTTATGTAAAAGAGAAGAATTATCATTATTTATTCCTGAATTAGGAAAAGTAACAGAACAAAAAAGTAATGGTGATTGTAAAGAAAATAATTCGATTAAAAAATGTCTGAAGTTGCATCAAAATTAACTAGAGAAAAGAGTATGGAATTAATAGCTGAGCGTGAGGAATATATTCAACAACAAATGCAAAAAATAACAGAAGAAGAATATCAATCAGAAGTATTAGAACTACTAGAAGATGAAAATTATGATGATGAAGATTTAAAAAAAGAATTAAATGAATATTTAAAGTCAATTCAGTATGATGAAAGTCAAGTTTATGAAGAAATGAATCAAGTTTTTCAAAAATGTTTAATGGCCGAACCAAGAAAAATCTAGAAAACGTTATTGATAATGAGTACATTTTTTCCCTATTTTGTGGAACCCTATAAAAAATGGGGAATGAGTGTATGTCAAAAAATGTCAAATTTTATCGAAATATTTTTATAATCGTTTTATGCTTAATAAGTCTTATGGTTTTTAGCTATTTTATCCTAAAACTAAATATCTTGCCCTTTAAGTATTTAGCTGCTTGTTACTTCTTAATCATACCTATATTAATAAGCTTATTTTACTTTTTAGTACATAATAAAAAAACAATAAATCAAGTAATAATAAGTCTTGCTATTTTTTTAATTTCGTTTATATTTATATTAGGCAGTTTTTATATTAATCGCACGTATGCCTTTTTTGATACTACTAATCAAGAAAACGGAACTATAACTTATTCAGTCTTAGTTTTAAAAAATAAATTTCATAGTATCGCCGAATTAGGCACCATTATGTACTTAAATGATGAATATGCATCTGATATAAAAAATGCTTTATCGAAAAATGTAGCCTATGAAGAAAAATTAGCAACTGACCTTAGTGCTTCGGTAAATAGTTTATTAAATGGGGAAGTAGCTGGTTTAGTTCTCGAAGAAAGTTATTTGGTATTAGCTCAAGAAGAAATCAAAGAATTCCAAACCAAAACTGATATCATTTATACTTTCTCCTTAAAAGAAAAAACTATGCCTACTAAAACTTTCGAAGCGCAAAAAGATATTCTAATTGAACCTTTCATTCTTTATATCAGTGGAATTGACCAATATGGAGATATTAAAAGCGTTCGCGGTCGCAGTGATGTTAATCAATTAATCATAGTTAATCCTAAGAAGAATAAAATATTATTAGTCAATACACCACGAGATTACTATGTGCAATTAGCCGGGACTACAGGTTTAAAAGATAAACTAACTCATGCTGGGATTTATGGGATTGATAAAAGTATTCAGACTTTAGAAAATCTATACGATATTGATATTAATTATTACTTGAGAGTAAACTTTAATGCTTTAATTAAAATAGTCGATGTTATTGGCGGAATTGAGGTTTATAGCGATACCGAATTTGATTCATCGCATTTAAAGGGCTGGCACGTTAAAAAAGGCATGAACTCTATGGATGGAACTAAAGCACTTGCTTATGCTCGGGAACGTTATGCTTATGCGACAGGCGATAATCATCGGGGAGCTAATCAGCAGCAAATTATCACGGCCATCTTAGAAAAAATAACTTTCTCATCTGTCTTAATTAACAAATATAATACTATTTTAGAAACGTTAGATGGGAGTTTTCAAACCGATTTAACTATCAATGAAATTATTTCCTTTATTAAATATCAATTGACTAAAAATCCTGAGTGGGCTATTGAAAGTATTGCAGTTAGTGGCTATAATAGTAGCAACTATACATATTCCATGGGTACAAAATACAAATCGTATGTCATGGAACCAGATTATAAAAGCGTTGTAAACGCCAAAAATAAAATAAAGGATGTTTTAAATGAAAATTAAAAGAATTATTTTGACAATTTTACTTATTAGTTGGATAGGGGTAATATTTTCTTTTTCTAATCAAAATGGGGAGGAAAGTCAAAAACTAAGCGATAATGTTACCGAAGCGATAATCGATAAAACGGCTGAAATAGCGAAAATCGAAATTTCCAAAAATCAAAAAGAAAAAATTATCGAAGATAGTCGTTTTGTCATTCGCAAAATTGCCCATTTTACTATTTATTTCATTTTAGGAATTATTGCTTACTTTACTATTAAAAGTTACGACTTAAAAAAAATAATATTTTATACCCTTATAATTTGTTTAGTTTATGCTGTCAGTGATGAAATTCATCAAATGTTTATAGCAGAACGAACACCGCATTTACTAGATGTCTTTATTGATTTTAGTGGGGCTTTTATTAGTTGTATGCTCATTCATCTTCTAATAAGTGTAAAGAATAAAGTAAAGCAAGTTAAACACTTGCAATTTAGTAAAAATATAGTATAATTTAAACAGAGCCAAAGGGGAGAATTATCGTGGAAGAAATTAATTTATATGATCTTTTAAAATATTTAAAAGAAAAATGGGCACTAATTGTTTGTTCAGTTGTTTTATTTTTTGTTTTAGGAACTTTTTATTATAATGTCCTATTAACGCCAGAATATACTTCCAGTACAACTTTAATTTTAGTTTCCAGTAATACGGAAAACAATACGATTAGTCAAGGTGATATAACTATAAATCAAAAATTAGTTAAAACCTATCAACAAATAATTCAAAGCCGGAAAGTTTTGAGTCAAGTTATTGAAGAGTTAGGACTTGATATTAGCTGGGAACAATTAAAAAGTGATATCAATGTTAGCAATGTTAGTGATACCGAAATTATTCGCATTGCTGTAACCAATGAAAGTCCAAGAATAGCTTACCAAGTAGCTAATAGTGTGGCTAATGTCTTTGCAGAAGAGGTTATGGAATATTTCAACTTATCTAACGTTAGCATCTTAGACAAAGCAGTACGAAGCGATGTACCATCAAGTATGAGCTTAACTAAAACTTTAGCTATCTTTGTGGCAGCTGGTTTAGTCTTATCCTTAGCTATTATCTTTGTCTTATTCTACTTTGATACAACTATTAAATCGGCAGAACAAATTGAATCTAAAATTGATGTTCCAGTTCTAGGTTCTATTCCGAATTATAATGATAAATCTAAAAACAAGAAAGAAAAAAATATAGATAAAGGTGAGAAATAATGTTTGATGAATTAGTTGTTAAGAAAAATCCAAAATCTTCAATTGCTGAGGCTATCAGAGTTGTTAGAACTAATATTCAATTTTCTTTGAAAATGAAAAAAGGTAAAACTATTTTAGTTACTTCTTCGATTAAAGGAGAGGGTAAGAGTTTTGTTAGTTCAAATTTAGCTGTCTCATTTGCCCAAAAAAATTTAAAAGTTTTATTAGTTGACTGTGATTTGCGTTTAGGTCGATTACATAAAATCTTTAAAACTAGCAGTAAAGGCTTTTCTAATCTTTTAGTTGATGATGATGTTGATAATTATGAGTCATATATTAAAGAAACTAAGATTGAAAACTTAAGCTTTATTCCACGCGGAACAGTGCCTCCAAACCCTAGTGAATTACTTGATTCACCAGTAACTAAAGAATTTATCGAGGCTGTTGAGGAAGATTTTGATATCATTATATTTGATGGTACCCCAATTACGGGTTTAACTGATTCTTTAGCATTTACCAAATTTGTAGATAAAGTTGTGGTTGTTAGTGCTTGCAATTATACCAAAATGAATATGTTAGAAAATACTATTAAAAGTTTAAAAAACTTAAATGTTGATATTGCGGGGGTAATTTTAAATCGGGTTCCAAATGCTGTAACCAGTACATACTATTATTACAGTGGAGATTATTATTCTGAATAATGGTTGATATACATACCCATATATTATATGGCATAGATGATGGTTCCCAAAGTATTGAAGAAAGTTTAAGCATCTTAGCCAAATTAAGCCGAATCGGGTTTACAGATGTTATTTTAACTCCCCATTATATTGACAATTCCGAATACAAAGCTAACAATAAAGAAAAAAAAGAATTGCTTACCAATTTAAAAGAAGAAGTGGTTAAACATAATATACCTATTAATTTATATTTGGGTAATGAGGTATTTATTGATGATGATATTTTAGAAAAAATTTATAATCATGAAATATATACTTTAAATAATACTAGTTTTATTTTAATTGAACTGCCTTTAGTTGAAAAGTTTGAGTATGCAATTGAAGTCTTTTTTGAACTACGAAAAAAAGGGGTTCAAATAGTTTTGGCTCATCCTGAGCGATATGTGATGATTCAAAAAAATGTAAAATTAATAAATGAATTTATTGAAATAGGGTGTTTATTACAAGGTAATATCGATAGTTTAAGTGGTAAATATGGTAAAGCCGCGGTGAAAGTATTTACGAAGCTATTAAAAGAACACAAATATTTTACTTTAGCTAGTGATGTTCATCATGCGAGGTCCGGGTATTTTGATAGATTTGAAGAATTAAAAAGAGAAGTTATTAAATTAACCGATGCAGCTTATTTTAATGAGTTATTCGTGGAAAATCCTAAAAAAATCTTGGCTGATGTCCAAATAGATGATTAATACTTAATTTATTTTAAGTATTTTTTTTGCCTCAAATTTTAAATAAATTAATTTTTTTTTTTACAAATTAAAAGGAAATTTCAAATTTTCATTGTAAATATATATTAGAGAGGTGAAATAAATGAAAAAAATATTTATAATTATGATGTTAAGTTTTTGCTTTAGCTGGACTATGGTTAAAGCTGAAACTACTACGGCAAGGTTTAACAACAGTTTTATTGGCAGTTATCACTATGTTGATAGTCAAGGTAAGTATGGTGATTTCGAAAAAATTACCCGTCAAAGTGATGGTGAAATTGCCTATTGTATTGAACCTGGTGTGGCCCTTAATAATGAAAATTATTCAGGGGTTTATCAAGATTTAGATAGTATCTTAAATGCTACAAATATTAGTCGAGACCAATTGGAAAAGATTAGCCTTTATGCTTATTTTGGTTATGGTTATGAAAATCATAATACAGTTGATTGGATTGTGGCTACGCAAAGTTTAATTTGGCAAGAATTAGGGCGAGTATTCTGGTTTACAAGTTTTAATAATCATCAAAATCCCCAAGACTCTAAAATAGATACTCCTATGCTAATTCAAGAAAATATGCAAGAGTTAACCAATTTAGTTAATAATTATCTTAGAGAACTAACTTTACCTAACGATTTAAAAATCTTTTTTTCTGAAGAATATACTATAAGTGATGATGCTTTAAACAACTACCAAGTTGTAAATTGTGAAAATTGTACGGCAACTATTGACGATGGTACTTTAAAAATTAATCCCCAAGGAACGGAAGCGGGTAAAGTAATTTTAACTAAAAATTTTTCAAGTCGTAATCATGACTTTATCATCTATACTCATTCGACAGGGCAAGATGTGATTGTTCCGGGTATGGGCCTAAGCGAAACCATTGAACTACCATTTCAAATATTAACGGGAAAGATTACCATTCATAAATATGATATGGATAGTAAATTATGTGAACCTAAAGAAGGTGGTTCTTTAGCGGGAGCAGTTTATAAGATATTTAATGCAGATGATATTATGTATGTTGGCAGTTTAACTATTGGAGATGATTGTTCAGCAAGCTTTAACGGGCTACCAAAGGGAAATTATTACTTTTATGAAAGTAATGGAGGAAAAGGCTATTCATTAGATAAAAATAATTATAATTTTGTGATTGATGAGAATAATTATGATTTAAGTTTTGAAGTATATGATAAAAGATATTTAGGACAAGTTCAAATTCATAAATTTGATAGTATTACTAAAAATTGTCAACCTAATGGATTTTTAACTTTAAAAAATGCTGTATATGGGTTGTATCGAGTTGATGGTTTATTTTATGAAGAATTGACAACTGATGAATTGTGCTTTGCTAAATCAAAAAGAAATTTAGAATTAGGAGGTTATTATTTACAAGAAATAAAAGCCCCATTTGGATTTAAGATAGATAATGAAAAACATTATTTTGAGGTTAATAGGGATAATGCCGATGGTTTAATTGAAATTGATTTAGAAGATGAAGCTTATAAAACGAATTTGATAATCAATAAAATGTATGCTCATGGTAATCAAAAATATCCGGAGATTGATGCTGAATTTGGTATTTATGATAAAAAGACTAATGAGTTATTACATACTTTAACCATTAATGAAGAGGGTAGAGCTAGTGTAAGCCTGCCTTTAGGAGAATATATTATTCGGCAGCTAAAAGGTAAGGAAGGATATCAAAAAGTAGAGGATTTTGATTTAATTTTAGATAGATTAGAAGATACGAATACGTATATATCTTTAATTGATGAAGAGATGAAAGTTAATCTAAAAATTCGAAAAGTTGATGAATTGGGTAATGCCTTGGCAATTAAAGGAATAAAATTTAAACTCTATGATACCATTAAAGAAGAATATGTATGTAGTCAAATAAATTATCCTAATAGTCATCAAATATGTGAATACGAAACTGATGAACATGGTGAAGTTATTATCCCGGCTGAATTAGGATTCTCGACTTATCGTATAGAAGAGATTGATAGTTTTATCCCAGGCTATTTGTGGAACAAAGAAGGCTTAACTTTTACGATTGATGAATCGACTATGTATCAAGAAAACGATTTTATGGGACCGTTTATCGAGATTGATTTTGCCAATGAATCGGTTAAGGGCCAAATTACAATTATTAAAAAAGCCCAAGATTCTGGAATACCTTTAGCTAATGCTTTATTTGAAATCTATAAGGAAAATGGAGAATTGTTGGTTACCGAATCAACTGATGAAGAAGGTAAAATCCATCTAACTAATCTTCCTTATGGTAAATACTACATAATTGAAAAAGTCGCTCCAGAAGGATATATAATCCAATCAGAACCGATTTATTTTGAAATAATCGATAATAATCTTTTAGAAATAGTTATTGAAAATGAAGCTTATGAAATACCAGAAACTTACTTGCATACTAATTATGGCTTTTTGGGAGGTAGTTTAATTTTATTAGTTTGGGGGATTAGGAAAATTGGCAAAAAAAATAATTAAAATATTCTTGTTGGTCGCTATTTTTCTGGGTATTAATCATACGCTAATTGCTAATTTTTCCTACAAAGTCATTGCCAATATCAAAATAAATAGTTTAGATAATTTTAATCAGAAACTTGGTGAAGACTATCTTGGCATTTTAGAAATACCCAAAATTAATTTAAAAAAGGGCTTCTATAATATAAATAGCCAATATAATCGAGTAAAATATGGCCTTCAATTAATTAAATATGACCCTAATTTAGTAATTCTTGCTTCTCATAGTGGCAATTCTTTAATTTCTTATTTTAAGGATTTAGACCATTTAACCGTAGGTGATGAAATAAGAATTACTTATAAAGATGCGGAAGATATTTATACAATTAAATATTTTTATCAAACAACCAAAAATGGAGTAGTAGAGAATATGCAAGACCAAATATCTTCTAAGATAATTTTGACGACTTGTGATAAAGAAGATTTAAAGAAACAACTGGTTTACGTTGGGGAAAAAAGCAATTAAAAAAAGCTCAATTAAGCTTTTTAAATCCAAACACCGTAAGTAATCGCCGCCATGGCTAATAAGAAACCAATTACCCAAAATAGTTTAACAATATCAGTTTCCGCCCAACCAAGTTGTTCAAAGTGGTGATGCAGTGGAGCCATTTTAAAGACTTTTTTATGAAATTTACGAATGGCAATAATTTGAATTAAACTAGATAAAGTTTCAATGATAAATACGCCGCCAACTAAAACTAAAGATAATTCGTGACGCGTGATAATAGCCACAGTTGCTAAAGCGCCTCCTAAGGCTAAACTTCCTAAATCGCCCATAAATATTTTGGCTGGATGACTGTTGTATATTAAGAAACCTAATAAACTTCCGACTAGTAAGAAACAGAAGATAGCTACTTCTTCATAACCTTCCATCCAACCGGTATTCCAAGCGATGATGCCAAAAGCTAAGAATGCAATGGCTGATAAACCACCAGCTAAACCATCTAAACCATCGGTAATATTAACCGCATTACTAGTTCCTACTAAAACTAATAGGATAAAAATACCAAACATCCAACCCATATTAATGCTAATATTTAAAGATGTAATCCATAGAACTGGTTCGCCACCATTTTTCATAAAGATATAGAAAAAAATCAGGGCAATTAACATTTGTAATAAAAATTTAGTTGTAATCGATATTCCTTTATTGTTTTTAAAATGAACCTTTAAAAAATCATCAATAAATCCTAAAAAAGCGTAGGAGATAAATACAAAGATTAAAATAATAAGGTTGTGATTAATAGTTATGCTTCCCCTGATATAAAGCAAGAGTAAAGCTAAAAGGACCGGGATGATAAAAATAAATCCGCCCATAGTTGGGGTCCCATTTTTTTTGATATGCCTTTCTCCCACAGTCATACTGGTACTTTGGCGAATATTGATTTTTCTAATGAATGGTATAAAGAAAAAACCAAACACTAAAGATATTACAAACCCTAACATAATTGCCATGGCTGCTTTAGCTAATATTAACATGCAATCACCTCGTTAATTTCAATTATACAACTTTTTACTAAGCTTTTTCGTTAACTTTTATTAATTTTACATTAGTTGGACAACATCAAAGAGACATTGCCACCTTCCTCGGCATAATAATTGCCTTCTGGACTTTGATAGATAACCGTATTACCATTTCCGGAAAAGTTTAGTTTAAAGTCCTTTAAAGTTTTCTTCGCTTCTTCTAAACTCATTCCTACCACATCGGGTAGTAAAACATATTTTTTATCTAGCCAGGTATATTCGCGAGGAGTTACTTCTTTGCTTTTAGGAATGTTATAAATGTCTATATAAGAAGAAAGAATTCTTTTAACAATAGGGGCTGAAACTGTTCCACCGTATTGGGTGATACCTTTAGGATTATCGACGGCAGCATAAACGACAATGCTGGGATTATCCGCGGGCATAAAACCAATAAAAGATAAAATATAATTTCCGACCATATAAGCCCCATTTTTAACTTTTTGGGCAGTTCCGGTTTTACCACCAACGCGATAATTTTCGACATAGGCATTTTTTCCGGTCCCATTAGCTACAACACTTTCTAAAGCAAATCTCGCCATTTTACTTGTTTCTTCGCTAATAACTCTTTTACCTTCATCGGGTGTCATTAATTTGATAATACTATTAGTTTCCGGTTCCGTCATTTTCGAAACAATGTAAGGGGTATGTAATATTCCTCCGTTAACTACTGCGGATACGGCTCGGACTTGTTGAATCGGTGTAACACTTATACCTTGTCCAAAACTAGTAGTGGCTAATTCGACCGGTCCCATTTTATCAACATTAAACAAAATTCCATTCGCTTCGCCATTTAAATCAATCCCAGTTTTAGAACCAAATCCAAAGTTTTTGATATAACTCATTAACTTTTCAGTACCTAGTTTTTGACCCATCACGACAAATCCGGGGTTACAAGAATTTTCGACTACTTGTAAAAAAGATTCCGCTCCATGACCACCGGCTTTCCAACATTTAATCCGGGCGCCATCGACATTTATTGAACCCCCATCATAATAACTATCTTCAAATAAATTAATGGTTTTTTCTTCTAATGAAGCCGCTAAGGTAATGATTTTAAAAGTTGAACCCGGTTCATAAGTCATCCAAATGGGTAAGTTGCGGTTAATTACTTCCACCGAAGCCGTTTGATAATTATTCGGATTAAAATTTGGACGACTAGCCATAGCAAGTATTTCTCCCGTATTAGGTTCCATGGCTAAAATTAAAGCCTGTTCTGGTTCATATTTGGCCATGATGTTATCTAATTCATTTTCAATACTTAATTGTAAATCGATATCGATAGTTAAATCAATATTAATCCCATTTTGGGGTTCTTCATAAATTTCGGATAAAGAGAGGCGATTACCTTTACCATCTGAAAAATATTTTATGGCACCATTAACACCGGTTAAATAATCATCATACATGAGCTCAATTCCCGATAAACCTTGATTGTCAATTCCAACATAGCCTAAAACATGAGATAAAACATTGTCATAAGGATAATACCTTTTACTTTCTTTAACTAAATAAACGCCATCATAATTTAAATTATTAATTTTCTCGGCGATTTCATAAGATAATTGACGACCTTCTGGATGAACTCTTTCAATCGAAGTTTTCTTACTAACGTGCCGATACATTTCTTCATAAGAGACATTTAAAATATTGGCTAAATCTTGGGCTACTTCTTCTTTATTTTTAATTTGATTAGGAATTAGAACTAAAGAGGTTGTAGTGATATTGGTCGCTAAGACTTTCCCATTTCGGTCACGAATCTCACCCCGGTCCGCGGTAATTGGTAATTCCCGACTCCATAAAGAATTAGCTAAAGTATTTAATTTATCGTATTTAAAAATTTGAATATAAAAAACTTTCCCAATAATTAATAAAAGTAGACAACATACTCCTAACAAAACAATGCGAATGCGTAAATGAATATTATTAAAAAACATGGCCCTTATCCTTTCTAAAAATACACCAAAACTAATTACTTGCGACTAATATTTAAAATAATGCCGATACTTGCTAAACTGACAAGTAAACTACTACCACCATAAGATAAAAACGGCAAAGTGACTCCGGTTACCGGAATAATTCCCACGACTACCATTAAATTTAAAATGGCTTGAATAATAATGCCAAAAGAAAGACCAAAAGCTAAATATTTAGCGAATAAATCACTTTGATTTAAAGCTATTTTCAAACACCGATAGAAGATAAATAAAAATAAAGCGGTAACAATTAAAACACCCAAGAACCCAAATTCTTCACTAATAATCGAAAAAATAAAATCGGTTTGGGGTTCGGGTAAATAAAAATGTTTTTGTCTCGATTTCATGAAACCTTGCCCCAGCAATCCTCCTGGTCCAATAGCATATAAACTTTGAATAATTTGAAAACCACTGCCTAACGGGTCACTCCACGGATTTAAAAACGAAACAATGCGCGCCATGCGGTAAGGGGCTACAATAATTAAACCAACAATTCCAGCGAGTCCTACAAAACCAATTTTTAAGAAAAAGTCAATCTTAACGCCCGAGATAAAAATTAAAACAATTAACGTTAAAACAATCACCATGGCCGTACCAAAATCAGGCTCTAACATAATGAGGGCAAAAAAGGCTAAAATAACACTTAAAACCGGAATGACTCCTTTCTTAATACTTTTCATTAACTTTTGATTATTCGTTAAGTATTTAGCTACATAAATAATCAATCCCACTTTAGCAAATTCACTAGGTTGAATGCCTAACGACCCAATACCAAACCAACTTCGACTCCCATTGCGGACTGTTCCAATCCCGGGAATTAAAACTAAAACTAATAAAATAAAACAAGCCAGTAAAATAACATTAGCCTTTTTAAAATACAGATGATAATCTACTTTAGATAAAAAGAGCATGCAAAATATGCCTATAACTAAAAATATTCCTTGAGCTTTGACAAACTTAAAAGAGTCATTAAACTTATATTCGGCCCAGATACAACTAGCTGAATAAATCATTACTAAGCCAAAAACGGCAATTAATACGACTGCGATAACTAATTTTAAATCAATTTTATCTTTCATGACAAAAGCTCCCTAGTAAAGTTTATTAAAAAAATTTAAAAAAAGAAGAAAAAATAAAATTTGAGTTTAGGTAAAAAAAATACTTGACATCAAAAAAGATGAAAATGTTAAAAACTTTTTCATCTTTTTTAAATA
>CANQGB010000033.1 GCA_947600335.1 uncultured Bacilli bacterium
CCATATCAACGAGTGATATAGGATATTTTTTAAAAAGAAAACTCACACGAGGGTGTGAGTAATTATCACAATGGAGCAAGTGAGCGGGATCGAACCGCCATCTCAACCTTGGCAAGGTCGCATACTAACCATTGTACTACACCTGCATGCACTAAAATAATATCAAAATAAAAAATAAAATGCAAGAAATTTTGAAAAAAATAATAAAAATGATATAATGAATATAACATATTAAAATAATTTGTTGAGAGGTTGATAACTGTGAAGAAAAAAACAAAGATTATAATCGTAGTAGTAATTGTAGTATTGTTATTATTATCTGGTGTAGGAGGATATTTTTATTATAAAATGAAAACGCGCCCAACTGCCCCAGTAAAAGTAGTCGAGGTCATTGACAATGTTTCCAATTATACTTATGAACTTGAAGATAGAGATACGGAAATTTATAAAGATAACTTTTTAAAACTAAAAGAAGTTCTAGAACAAGAAGAAATAGATTATGAACTATACTCATCTTACGTTGCTAAATTGTTTCTAATTGATTTATACACTATTGAAAATAAAATATCTAAATATGACGTTGGTGGTGTAGAGTTTATCTATCCTAGTGACCAAGAAAAATACAAAAACAAGTTAATAGATACCATGTATAAATTAGTCCTAGATAACTCTAGTAATACTCGGAAACAAGAATTGCCTGAAGTTACAGATGTTATAATGAGTGATGCTACAAAAACAACTTATAAAGTTAATGAAAAAAATTTAGCCTCATTTGAATTTACTGCTGAGATAAAGTACAAGAAAGATTTAGGATACGATAAAAAAGTCAAATTAATCATTGCAATCGAAGATAGTTATGCTTATGTTGTTAATTTAACTCCAATTAAATAAAAAAGGATTGTGTAATCTTTTTTTTTTTAGTATAATTCTAAATAGAATAGGTGATAAGGATATGGAAAAATCTGGAAAAAATTCGTATATGATTAAAGCATTAGTTTTTGTTTCCGCATTAGTAATACTAACAATGAGTACAACTTATGCATATTTTACATTAAAAATTACTGGAACATCCGCGGCATCAAGTTTAACCGCTGCTAAATTGTCCCTTGCTACCGATTTAACAACGAAAGCAGCATTTAGTAATACAAAGTTTTCTTTGATAAATGCTAGTGACAAAGCCACTAAAGCTAACAGTGTCAGTTTTTATATAACCAATAACTCAACTGCAGGTGTCAGTGCCCTTTATACTGTATATTTAACCAATGTAACTATAACCAAAAATTTGAAAAGCGCCGACTTAAAATGGGAATTAGTAAAATCTGGAACTACTGAAAGTACCATTGCTTCTGGTGATTTTTCCGGTGTAACGGGAACAGCCACGACAGTTACCGTAAATGTTAATGGTACTAATACTTCAAAAGAAGCTCTATCAATTTCCAGAATAACTTTAAATAGTACAGCTGTTAAACTAGCTAAAGGATCTACTGACAATTTAATATTTAGAATTTGGCTTCAAAATTCTAATGCTAATCAAACTAGTTTACTAGAAGGAAGCTTTAAAGGTAAGCTAGCATTTGAAGCTACTCCTACCAAATCATAAGTCTTTAAGTTAAAGACTTTTTTATTTTAAGCAATAATGATATAATATCGCTAAAGAGGAGCGAAATACTATGCCGATAAAAGCTTTAACCTTAACTTTCTTTGTCAGTTTCATATTTGGTATTGGTTTATTGATACCTCGTTTAGTTAAAAATCGCCAAAAATTACTGTTATTTTCTACCGCTCTTACTTTCATCATAATGCTATCTTTAATTTTGATTGATTTATTACCCGAAATAATCGAACTTTTAAATCCGTTTAAAAATCTTTACAATTTAGGTTTATTTCTCTTATTCACAATACTAGGAATACTTATTTTGAAAGCATTAGATATGTTTATTCCTGAACACCATCATGACCATCACGAAAACGAAAATGTCGAAAAACATTATGAACATGCCTTTCATATCGGTTTAATAACTGCGGTTTCTTTAGTTATCCACAACTTACTAGAAGGTATGTCTATCTATATCACTGGTTTATCAGATATCAAATTAGGTTTAATGATGGCTTTAACTGTTGGTCTTCATAATTTACCGCTTGGCATTGAAGTTGCGACTAGTTATGAACTAAAAAAAGGTAAAAAAAATATTAAAGAGATTACAATTTTTATTTTATTAATATCTAGTTTTATCGGGGCTTTGTTACTATATCTCTTTAACTTACACTTAAGCCAAACCTTAGAAGGTCTATTATTATCCCTAACTTTAGGAATGCTTATCTACATTGTCTTTTTTGAACTATTAAACGAATTAAAACAAAATTATAAAAATGCCAATACTATCTGGGGGTTAGGAATCGGTTTAATTTTAACCATATTATTATTAATATTATAAGGAGTAAACAATGCAAGGATTAGTATTACAAGGAGGAGGTACCAGAGGTGCTTATCAAGCTGGTGCTTACTTTGCTTTTAAAAAATGTCATATTAAATTTGATGCCGTTTGTGGAACCTCAATCGGGGCGATTAATGGTCTATTTATTGCCTGTGGTAAAGACAAAGAACTTTTAAACTTATGGCAAACCATTGATGTCGGTAAAATTTTTAACTTTGATGCTAACTATTTAGATGATTTAAAACATAATCGTTTTAATTTAAAGAATTCTTTTAAAAATTATTGGGCTATTTTAAAAAGTGGGGGCTTAGAAAGTAAAGGGCTTATCGAATTAGTAAAGAACGCAATAAGTCCAGAAATGGTCCAAAAAAGTAAAATCGATTATGGGTTATGCACAGTTAGATTAGACCGTTTTTTACCTAAACCTCTTTATATCTTTAAAGAAGACATTCCTAATGATAAACTTTTTGACTATGTCATGGCTAGTTGTCGATTACCTATTTTCAAATGGGAAAAAAGTATTGATAATCATTATTATTTAGATGGGGGATTCTATGACAATACTCCGATTAATATGTTAATAAAAAAAGGCTACCAAAAAATATATGTTGTAGAATTAAACCCGTTTTTAAATGTTAAACGCAAAATTAAAGGCCATGCTGAGATTATCCGCATTACTCCGCGAAGAAGTTTAGGTGGGGTTTTAACTTTAAATAATGCTAATTTAAATGAGTATATTAAAATGGGTTATTATGATACTTTAAGAGTTCTAAAAAAACTTGATGGTTTCAATTATTGCTTTCGCCGAAGAAATAATCTTTATTATAATTGGCTAGCCCGTAAAATTTTGCCTCAAGACATTCACCATTTACAAGGTTTCTTTAATGCCCAAACTAAAAAAATTGCCATTATTAAAGCTATCGAGTACCTAATGCAACGTGAAGAAATAGATTATTATCAAATATACTCCGTCAGAAAAGCCCTGAATTTAATTAAGAAAAAAGGTTTAAAAAATCATTTTGTTGATGAAATTATTCGCCAATTAAGATTTTTGTGATATATTATTAAAGAAAAGTGAGGGATAATTATGGGAAGATTTCCAAATATTGCCGCCAGTAAAGCAAAAACTGGAGCTATAAAAGCAAAATTATATTCAAGTTATGGTAAAGAAATATATCAAGCTGCCAAGAATGGGGGAACAGACCCCAATGGTAATTTAACTTTAAGAAGATTAATCGAAAAAGCCAAAAAAGACCAAGTAACAAGTGAAGTTATCAACCGGGCTATTGAAAAGGCAAAGGGTTCGAATGGTGATGACTATCAAACAATATATTATGAAGGCTTTGGACCAGGGGCTTCAACTTTAATCATCAAAACTATGACCGATAATGTTAATCGAACTGTTGCCGAAGTAAGAGCGGCTTTTAACAAAGTTCATAAAAGCCTAGGTGTAACCAACTCGGTTTCTTATAACTACGATAACTTAAATATTGTCAGTTTCAAATTTGATGATGAAGAAAAAGTATTTAATGCTTTAGTCGAAAATGATTTAGATATAATTGATTTTGAAAACGAAGATGGTAACATTACAATTAGTGTCAATCCTAATTTACAACATAAATTAAAAGATGTCCTTGAAAGTATAATTCCTAATATTGATTATACATACGATGAAGTAGGTTATTATCCTAAAGATAAAGTAACCCTTAGTAGTGAAGACTTAGAAGAATTTCAAAAACTTCTGCGTATTTTAGAAGAAGTCGAAGATGTTACTAATATTTATCATAATGTCAATTTAGATTAATTGTTGCTTAAGTCGACAATTATTTTTCTTATAGGTAGAATTAAGTTGATTTTTTTGATATAATTAAAAAACATAGAGGAGTGATAAAATGTCATTACAAGCTGTCTGGACCTTGTTAACCAAGATTATGGATATCTGCGTCGTTTGGTTATTGTTTTATTATATTTTAAAAAATATTCGTAATAATGTAAAAATGATTTTAATCGTTAAAGGAGTTATACTAATTTTATTAATTGAAGTAATTAGTAAGATATTTAATTTATATACAGTTGGCGTAATTCTCGAATATATATTTGAATGGGGACCACTGGCTATTATTATCTTATTTCAACCCGAAATTCGTAGTGTTCTAGAAAGTATTGGGCGAACTCAATTATTAGGTAGACATAAAATATTGACTATTGATGAACGGGAAAAAATCGTTTGTGAAATCATGGAAGCCATTGAATACTTAAAGAAAAATAAAATTGGGGCCCTAATGGTTATTGAAAGAGATATATCATTACAAGAATATATTGAACCAGCTACTAAAATTTATGCTGATGTTTCTAATGAACTTTTATGTAATCTGTTCTTTCCTAACTCACCCCTTCATGATGGTGGGGTAATTATTCAAGGAGATAAAATTACATGTGCTGGATGTGTCTTCAAAACTAGTATGGACCCTAATCTTAACAAGCGTTTAGGTACTCGTCATAGAGCAGCCTTAGGTATTGCTGAAGAAAGTGATGCTATTGCTTTAATTGTTTCGGAAGAAAATGGTCGAATTAGTATCGCTTGCAATGGTGATTTAGAATACAACTTATCGACAGATGAATTTAGAATGCGTTTAATTGAAGAATTAAAACCTAAAGCTGAAGTATTCTATGAAGCCGATTTATTGGATAATGAGGAGGATGATTTAGATGACTAAAAAAAGTGAAAAAAAGAAAAAAACTAAATCTCATAAAATATTGAAATTTTTCCAAAAAATCTATGAAAAACTCGATAAATTTATTATTACTCCTATTAGTCGTTTTATCTTCTTAATAACAGATAAATTAAAAAATAATCCTAGTCGTATCGAAAAAGTTTTAAATCGCCCTCACATTTTATTATACATTTCTTTAGTTTTTGCAATTTGTATGTTTTTCCTCATTGATAAAGAAGTAATCAATTTAGTAAATAATGAAGCCGAAATTATTGCTAATCAACCCGTAACGATTCTTTACAATAAAGAAGCTTATGTCGTTGAAGGCTTAGTTGATACCGTAGATATTATTTTAACTGGTAATAAAAGTGCGATATACTTAGCTAAACAATTAGGTGACCATGAAGTCGTTCTCGATTTAACCGATTATAAACCTAGTGATGCTCCATATCGGGTAAAACTTACTTATAAACAAAGTGTTGATTCTATCGATTACAAAATTGACCCCACTTATGTGACAGTTACTATCAAAAATAAAGTTAGCGACCTAGCAACAATTTCTTCAGAATTATTAAATGAAAATAAATTAGATTCAAAATTAAGTGTCGAAAATGTTGAGTTATCGCGTAACGAAGTAGTAGTTAAAGGTAGTGAAGATGCATTAGCTAAAATCGCGACGATTAAAGCTTTAATTGATTTAAGTAGTGAGGAATACACCGATGCCGGAATTTATGAAACCGATAACATACCACTGGTAGCTTACGATGAAGAAGGTAACTTATTAGACAATATTGAAATTGTTCCTGGTACTGTTTCCGCAACTATCACATTGGATACTTATAAGAAAACTGTGCCTATTAAAGTATTAACTACTGGTAATTTGGTAACCGGTCGGGCTATTTCATCAGTTACGATAAATGGTCAAAATAGTTACAGTGTCGATATTTACGGTGAAAAAGATGTCATTGATAACATAGACAGCGTTCCCGTTACCATTGATGTTAATGACCGTGGCAAAAATAACACTCAAGAATATAATGTTTCAGTCTTAAAACCTAATGGAGTTCGATATGTAAGTAAGACAAGTGCTAAAATTGTTGTCACCTTCGGGGATGAAAAACAAAAAACTTTAAATATCTCCGCTTTAGATGAAAAGAATCTGGCTAGCAACTTATCCGTTAACTTGACTGATGCTAGTACCATATCTGTTCAGGTTAAAGGTGTTCAATCAGTTATTGACAGCATCAACGAAAACAATATCTCCGCTTACTTAGATTTAGCTGGTTATACACCTGGAGAATATGAAGTCGATGTCAAAATTGAAAACAATGACCCCCGCGTCACTTATGTTGTAACAAACAAAGCCAAAATAAAAATAGTTGAAAACTAATCAACTATTTTTTTTCTATTTAGGATCTTTTTCCATATGGGTAAACAATAAACAAATATTAACTAAACCACATATGCCAACTAATCCATAAATTATTCTAACAATCATGCTTGCATCCTTAAATAAAGCGGTAACTAAGTTAAAATCAAAGAAACCAATTAAACCCCAGTTAAGTGCTCCAATTAAAGTAAACACAAGGCATATTTTTTGAATTGTTTCCATTTTATCACTCACCTTTATTTTTATTATGGTCGAATGTGGAGAACTTATACATGAATATTTTTATAAATTAACAATATATTTAACTAGAAAAGGAAAGTGGTAAAGTGAAAAAAGTAGGTTTAATATCATTATTATTACTACTATTTACGAGCGGTTGTGGAAAAGTAGATGTCTCTAAAGTAAGAGAAGACTTTGAAAGTCAAGTAACCAAAACTAAATCATATGTTTTAAAAGGTAATATGGAAATAATTAACAACGAAGATACTTATGTTTATAGTATAGAAGCCTCATTTTTAAAAGATGATTATTATAAAGTCAAATTAGTTAATCAAACCAATAATCATGAACAAGTAATATTAAAAAATAAAGATGGCGTATATGTTGTAACCCCAAGTCTAAATAAAAGTTTTAAATTTCAAAGTGAATGGCCTAATAATTCCAGTCAATCTTATTTACTAGCCTCATTATTAAACGATGTTAAAAATGACAATAATGGAACTTTAGAAGAAACTGATAAAAATTACATTTTAAACGCCACGGTTAATTACCCGAACAATAGTGAGCTCGTTTATGAAAAAATATATTTTGATAAAAGCATGAACTTACAAAAAGTGGAAGTGTATAGCAATGATGATGTGGTTAAAATAAAAGTAGATGTTAAATCATTAGACCTAAAAGCCTCATTAGATGAAGATGATTTTGTCTTAGAAGATTTAATTAGCGAAGATTGTTGTAGTACCAATACATGCGATGAAGCAAATGAAAACAGCTGTGAAACTGATAAAAATAGTGAAACCCAAAATACTAGCATAATTGACCAAATAATTTATCCTTTATATATTCCTAGTGAAACATATTTAACTAGTAAAGATGTGGTAGCAACTGATACTGGCGATAGAGTTATCTTAACTTACTCCGGAAACAAAAGTTTTGTCTTAGTCGAAGAAAAAGCTACTAGTAGCAATGAATTTGAAATCATTCCCGTATATGGTGAACCAACCATGTTAAATGACACTGTTGCAGCTTTACAATCTAATTCGCTTTATTGGACTAGTAATAATGTTGAATACTATTTAGCAGGTGAAGACTTATCAAGTGAAGAACTCTTATCTATTGCAACTTCTTTAACTAATATAGATATTGTAACCAGTCAAACCGTTGAAAAATAGCGAGATTTAATGGAATCTCGTTTTTCTACTTTTATCCAATTAAAAAAAATGATATAATCTTGCTAAGAAGGTGCATATATGAAGAAATTAAATTATAATTTTAATCAATTATTATTTGGTGAGATGATTTATTTTGTTGTATTAGTTATTTTTGGCGTAGTAGTCTTTTTTAACAATCGTCTATCAAGTACTACAACCGCGATTTTAATTGGCATCTTTATAATAATCAAAAGTATTTTTGGCATCATGGCTCATTACAATCAAAAACATTATTTTTTATATCAATTTAGTGTCATTTTAGGCGTTTTAGGTTTCATCTTAGCTCTTTTCTTAATAATAAATCCTTTTAAATTATTAAACAACATCGGTTTATTATTAGGAATATGGTTAATTGGTGAAGCATTAAATAAATATATGATATATAGTAAATATAAAAAGAAAAAAGAAAAATGTGCCTCAATCTTAGGCCTTTCAGCTGTAATTACGGCTTTTATGGCTATCTTGTTAATTATTAATCCTTTTGTCGCTTTTGCCTTAACAAACTTATCGGGAGCCTTCTTAGTCTTTTATGGCATCATAACATTAAGTGATTTAGTCTTAATCAAAAATCATTCGCAAGAATTATTAAAGAAATCTAAGTAAACATAATATCAAATTATGTTTTTTTTTAACTAAATATTAACAAATAGGGGTATACTATATATAAGAATAAGAAGGTGTAACATGACAAAAATTAAAGATATAATTGGGCGAGAAATATTAGATTCACGAGGAAATCCAACTGTGGAAATAGATATGTATTTAGATGATGGTCAAAAAGTAACGGCTAGTATTCCAAGTGGTGCTTCATGTGGTAGTAGAGAAGCTTTAGAATTGCGGGATAATGATTCTAATAGATATTTAGGTAAGGGTGTCTTAAAAGCTGTTAACAATATAAATGAAATAATTAAACCGCGAATAATTAATCAAGAATTAGACCAAATAAATATCGATAAACTTTTAATTAATTTAGATGGCACCACTAATAAAAGTAATTTAGGAGCCAATGCAATTTTAGCTGTTTCTTTAGCGACGATTAAGGCTTTAGCCGTTTCCGAACATAAAGAACTTTACGAATTTTTAAGTAATGGTAAAGTTACCCTACCAATACCCCTTATAAATATCATTAATGGTGGAGCTCATGCGGCGAATAGTTTAGATATTCAAGAATTTATGATTGTGCCCGTAATGAAAGGCTTTAAAGAAAAAATGCGTTGTGCGGCTGAAATCTTTCAAAACTTAAAAAAAATCTTAAAAGACCAAAAACTAAGTACAACTTTAGGTGATGAAGGTGGTTTTGCTCCTGATTTAGCCTATAACAGTTTAGCCTTAGACTTTATTATGAAAGCCATCAAAGAAAGTAATTATATACCTGGCAAGGATGTTTTCATCGCGTTAGATGTCGCTGCCAGTGAACTATATAATCCTGAAACTAATACCTATCGCTTAGATAATAAAGACTTTAGTGCCGGTGAACTAACAAAATATTATTTAGCCTTAATTAAAAATTATCCAATTATAAGTATTGAAGACCCATTTTACGAAAATGATTTAGAAAATCTCCAAAAATTAACTTTATTAGTTGGTAAAAAAGTTATGATTGTAGGAGATGACTATTTCGTTACTAACAGTAAGTATCTCGAACAAGCCGCCCAAACGAAAAGCGGCAATGCTATTATCTTAAAAGCTAATCAAGTTGGAACAATTTCCGAAATGCTTCAAACCCTAATAAAAGCCTGCGAATATAACTACAAACCCATAATTTCTCATCGGAGTGGAGAAACATTAGATACCTTTATTGCTGATTTCGCTGTTGGTCTAAATATTCCTTTTATTAAAACCGGTTCCATGGCTCGTGGGGAAAGAATTGCCAAATATAATCGCCTTATGTATATCGAAGAGCAATTAAAAAAATAGTTTATTGTTTTAATATTGCATGTTATAATACCTTATAGGTGATTATTTAATGAAAAAATTGAATATAAAAACAGAAGAACAAAAAGAAATGACTAGATTTTTAGTAGTCTTAATTGGGTTGATTTTAATTATCGTAGGAATTTATTTTTTTACCAGAGTATTTGTAACTAAAGATTTATTTACCAATAAAGATAATTCCGATTCCGAATATACTACGGGTGTTGTTGATAATACGGCCGCGATTGTTGGGAATATGTTGAATCGTTCAGAAACAGAATATTATGTAGCTTTACTAAACTATGACAACCCAGAATCTTATATATATAACTCAATAATTTCTAATTATTTGGAAAAAGAAAATGCTTTAAAATTTTATTATGTTGATCTAACCAGTAGTTTAAATAAAAAATATTTAGCTACTGAAGATGAAAATGTTAGTACTAATTATAAAGATTTAGATTCCTTAAAATTGGGGGATATAACAATTATTAGAGTTAAAAAGGGTAAAGTAGTAAAATTTCTTATTGATGAAGATAGTATAAGGAAAGAATTAAATGTTGATTAATTCTTTTTTTTAATTCTTTAATCTCGTAATAAAATGTGATATCATACTTATATATGATAGGAAGGCATTCAAATGGAAAATAATACTGGTAAAAAAGGTTTTAATTTAAAAGAAGTTATATTAGTAATTATTTTAACAGCAATTTTAACTAGTATAACAACAGGAGTAATTGTTTATAATCAAAATAAAATATCCAAGAATATGACTTATAGAGATTTAGTTAATGATACTCCTTTACAAGAATTTATCGCAGTTTATGCCTCTTTAATTGATGAGTATTATGAAAAAGTTGATAAACAAGAAATGTTAGAAAGTGCTATTTCGGCTATGTTTAATTATTTAGGTGAAGATTATTCGACTTATATGTCTAAGGAAGAAACTAATGCCTTAGCTGAAAAATTGAATGGAGAATATAAAGGAATTGGCATTAGTTATGGAAATGATTTTGTCATAACTAAAATAAGTAAAAATTCTCCAGCAGAGAAAACTGGAATCTTAATAGGCGATAAAGTAATTAAAATTGATGATAAAAATGTCACCGATATCGATGCAGCAGCTTATATCAAAGATAAAAATATAGGTGATAATATTAAAATAGAAATTATGCGTGAAGAAGAATCTTTAAACTTTAAAGTTAAAGTTGCCAGAATCTTAACCGAGTCTGTTACTAATAACATTTATAATGACCATATAGGCTATTTAAAAATCTCTACGTTTTCTAACACTTTAGGTGAGCAAACGAAAATAGCTTTAGATGAATTGGAAAAAAAAGGGATAGATTCATTAATTATTGATTTACGAGATAATACCGGTGGTTATTTATCAGCGGCTAATGATGTTGCTAGTATGTTTTTGGAAAAAGGGAAAGTTATTTATTCTTTAGAAGAAAATAATGGTATAGTTACTTTTAAAGATGAAACTTTTGAAAATCGCAAATATAAAATAGCCGTATTGATAAACGATGGTAGTGCTTCCGCCTCTGAAATCTTAGCTGCCGCTTTAGTTGAAAGTTATGGTGCGGCAACTGTGGGAGAAACATCTTATGGAAAGGGTAGAGTTCAACAAACTCATTCGTTAAGTGATGGTAGCATGGTTAAATATACTACTGCCAGATGGTTAACGCCAAATAATAATTGTATAGATGGGGTTGGTATTATTCCTAATTATCCAGTTGATAATTATACATTTGAGATTGATGAACAATTAAATAAAGCAATAGAAGTAATAGAAAATTAACTATTATTTCTTTTTTTAGTCTAAAATATAGAGTTAATTAAGGTTAAATTGAAGAAAATAAAGCCTTTAAATCCCCATTTTTATGAAAAAATAGGCTAAATGTGAAAAAAAATGATTAAATTCGCATTTTTTTGTTGCATTTCCATATAATATAGAGTAAAATGAATTTCAGTGCTGAGGAAAAAGCACAGATGTTAATATATAAAAGCTTTAAAATAGTAAAGTTAATAAACTTTAAAAAAATGTCAAAAAAAGTTAAAAAAAGTGTTGACAATAAAAAAAAGATTTGATATATTAACAATGCATTTACGAAATAATGCAAGAAAATGATCTTTGAAAACTAAGTAAAAAAGTCAATTTGAGTAGCTGAGATTAAACTTAAAAAATTGATTTAATTATAAATCTTTTTATTGAGAGTTTGATCCTGGCTCAGGATGAACGCTGGCGGCATGCCTAAGACATGCAAGTCGAACGAGGGGACCCATTGATTATTATTGAAGATGGAGTGCTTGCACAAAGTTGGATTTAATATGATTTGGATTCTTCCCCTAGTGGCAAACGGGTGAGTAACACGTGGGTTACCTGCCCTTAAGTTGGGGATAACAGTTGGAAACGATTGCTAA
>CANQGB010000034.1 GCA_947600335.1 uncultured Bacilli bacterium
CTGTAAATATTACAATTTTATAGTACCAAATTATAATAAAGGTATAAAAAATAGAAGGAGAGAGAAAATATGGAATTGAAAAAATTCAAGAAAAATAATAAATATAAGAAGACTCTCCTCGCTCTAGGCATAGCAGGAATGTGTCTGGGGGAGGGGTATATTGTTAAATAAGAGTTATGCCTTATATGAAACAAAAAAGGATTACAATGTAATCAAAGGAGAGGTCCCAGATTTTGGGTACGATGTCAAATTAGCCATCATGGTGGATGGAACAAAGAAGACCGATATGCCAACCAGTCCATTAGCAAGTAATGGTAGTTATTACAAAGTCGATGTAAGTTGTACAAGTAGTAAGACCAAAGGCTTATGGGATTACAATGCCTGGAGGTTGAACTTAGATTACATAGAGAGTAATAGTAAGTGTACCTTAACATTTACCTCAAGTATGAGTAAAGCTGATTATGATAAATACATTCAAGCAGGAGTGGCTTTAAGAAGAAATACGTATCGTGGAAAAGATATAACATCTCTATGGAAAAATGGCGATTTATATAAACAAATAGCAGATGGAACATTTGCTGATGTATATGTAGGCGATTATATATTAAGTTCAAAAACTGCTACAGTTGATGGTAAATCACAACCAATAATTTGGTTAATAGCTGATCTAGATAATTATTTCAGTATGGGTCGTGGTCAAGAAAATATGTTAACTACGCATCATGCAACCATCATTCCTGCAGGTTTATTAGGTAATGCTCAAATGAATACTTCAGATACAACAGCTGGAGGCTATAAAGGAAGCAAGATGTATAGTACTACTTTGCCAAAAATGTTAACCGATTATATTACTCCAGATTTTGGAGCACATGTAATTGAATATCAAACTTTTGTAACAAATGCAGTTACTGATGGCGTGGCAACTGGCTATGAATGGCCAAAGAGAAAATTAGATTTAATGAGTGAAATAAATGTATATGGAACAACTGTGTGGGGTAGTAGTGGTTTAGATGTAACTTTGGATTGTTTGCAATATGCCATATTCAATTTAAAACCAGAGTTAATTCATCAAGATTTAAATGGTAATTCCTTGTGGTATTGGTTAAAAGCAGTTGAAGATACTCAAAAATTTGCATCTGTAGATGGTTTGGGTGCCGGACATCAATCTGCCACGTCTAATGCAGGAGTTCGTCCGCGTTTCTTAATCGACTAAAAGTACATAGAAAGTACTTTTTTCTTTTTGTATAGCATATTTCATTTTTGTTCAATTTTTTATATAATATAGTCACATTAAGGAAGTGATATTATGACATTTTCTACTAGACTAAAAGAAGAAATGACCGAATATGATGGTGACAGCATTGAAAAACGGGCTGAATTAGCGGCCATTATTAGATACGATGCTCACATCACTAAAGATAAAATTACAATAACTAGTGAAAATGCCAAAATTGCCCGCCGAATATATAAAAACTTAAAAGAAATATTTAACATTAATATTAAAATCATTGTGCGAAACCAAAAAAGATTTCGAATTAAACAAATCTACATTTTAGAAATCAAAGAAAAAATAAACTACATATTAGAATCGTTAAACATCTATCAAAATGGTCATAAAATAAAAGCCAATGAAAATTATTTAGAAGTTTATGAAGAAAAAAAGGCCTACTTAAAAGGCACCTTCTTATCAACCGGTTCGGTCAATGACCCCAGTACCAGTGGTTATCATTTAGAATTTGTATTCTCAACTCAAACAGATGCATTATTTATTCAAAAAATTCTCAAAAGTTTAAAATTTGATGCTAAAGTCTTAAAAAGAAGTAATCGTTACATGGTTTATATGAAAGCCGCGGAAGATATTAGCGATTTAATCAAAATGTTTAATGCCATCAATTCGCTATTTTACTTTGAAGACATTCGTATTTATCGAGACCACAAAAACATGGTCAATCGCCTCAATAATTGTGAAATTGCCAATCAAGAAAAAACTACCTCAACTGGTCTAAAGCAACTAGAAAGCATTAATTTTATTCGCCAACATGACCTATATGACTTACTAGATGACCATACCAAAATCGTTTTAGAATATCGCGAAAAATATCCTGAATCATCTTATACTGAACTAGCCGAGATAATATCTTTAGAAACTGATTACCAAATTGGTAAATCGGGTATCAATCATCATTTTATCAAAGTAAAAAAACTAATTGACCAATATCAACAAAATAAAAAGGATTAAAGAATTTCATCAATAATCCCATAATCCAATGCTTCTTTGGCCTCTAAATAAAAATCTCGTTCCATATCGGCTTCAATAATTGAAGCTTTTTTCTTGGTTTTATTGGCCATGATTTTAATTAATTTTTGCTTAATTTTAAGAATATGTTCCGCTACAATTTTAATATCTGTTGCTTGTCCTTGAATTCCCCCTAGTGGTTGATGAATCATCACTTCAGCATTTTTTAAAGCACATCTCTTATCACCACAAGTCAAAATAACTGCGGCCATACTTGCGGCCATTCCTACGACAATAGTCCGAACTTTACTTTTTACAAACTCCATTGTATCTAATATAGCTAGACCACTCATAACTTCTCCTCCCGGACTATTAATATACAAACAAATATCTTCATTATTTAAAGAATCTAAATACAACAATTCACTAATGACGATATTCGCGGTTGCCATATTAATTTCCCCTGTTAAAAACACCACTCTGTCTTTTAATAACCGGGAATACAAATCATAAGCATATTCCTGATTATTACTCTTCTCAACTACAGTTGGTACAATATTCATTAGCTTCACCTATTACTATCATAGAGTAAAATAACTAATTTTATACAAAAAAAGATATGACAAAATTAGATAATATGATAAAATAAGAGAGAATACGAGGGGTAATAACATGGAAAATATAACAATAACATTTACTAGTGGTGAGACTAAACAATTTCCTAAAAACACCAAAATATCAGAAGTAGCTGAATACTATCAACCAAAAATGCATCTATCTATTCTTGGTGCTCGTTTAAATAATAAAATTCGACCAATGAATTATCAAATAAAAAAAGATGAAAAAATTGAATTTTTGGACATAACCAACCCTTATGGATATCGGATGTATCAAGGTGGTTTAAAATTTATATACGAAGTAGCTATTAAAGAAGTATATCCAAATTGTGAAGTTCGTTTCTGGCACAGTGTTCCCAAAGGCATTATGACGGAAATAGTTGGCGATTTTAACATAATTAAAGATGATTTATTAAAAATCAAAAACACCATGCAAAAAATAATTGATGCTAACTTGCCCATTGAAAAAATCAATGTCTTAACCGAAGATGCTCTTAAATATTTTGACTACAATAAACAAAATGAAAAATACAAAAATATTCATAATACCAACGATGAAATAATAACCCTTTATCGTTTAAAGAATTATTTTAACTATTACTATACCGATTTACCTGATACTACCAAAAAAATTGATAAATTTGATTTAGTCTATCTTGGCAAAAATAAAATAGTTTTAGTATACCCCAACAGTACGGAATCTTATGCTGTTCCGGAATATGTCCATTATGATAATATCATTGAAACTTTTGAAAAAGGCGAAGAATGGCTCCAACTGATGCATGTTCCCTATCTATCAGATGTTAACGATAGAATTAGTTCTAACAAAATTCAAAGTCTTATCAAATCTAATGAATTAATTTTTAACGAAAGCATTTACCAAGCCGCCGAGATAATCAAAAATAAGCGTGATGTAAAAGTCGTCTTAATATCTGGACCATCCTCAACTGGCAAAACCACCACCACTCAAAGACTTACTAGTTACTTAGAAACATTTGGTTATGACCCCATTGCTATCTCAGTCGATGATTACTTTAAAGAACGCGAAGATACCCCTAAACTGGAAGATGGTACCTATGATTTTGAATCTTTAAATGCTATCGATTTAGACATGTTTAACAAAGATTTAAATGCTCTAATAAATGGTCAAGAAATTCGCTTACCTCGTTATAATTTTATAACCGGCAAAAAAGAATCCCAAGAAAAGACATCTTTTTTAAAAGAAAATGGTATTATTTTAATCGAGGGTCTACATTGTCTAAATAACGAACTAACTCCTGAAATTGAAAACAAATACAAATTTAAAATTTATTTAAGCCCTTTCATTCCTCTAGCCATCGACCGTCACAATTACATATCTACTGTTGACTTACGATTAATTAGAAGAATGGTTCGCGATAATCGCACGCGCGGAGCTAATATATCAGATACTATTGGGCAATGGCAAAAGGTTCGTAGTGGTGAAGAAAAATACATATTCCCTTATATTCACCAAGCTGATATTATCATAAATACGGCCTATATATTTGAAGTAGGTGTCTTAAAAGTTTATGCTGAACCTTTATTATACTCTGTCCCTACTGATTCTCCTTATTATGAAGAAGCCCGCCGCTTATTAAAATCTTTAAAAAATTTCTATCCTATTCCAGGAGAATATGTTTCCAAAGACTCCATATTACGAGAATTTATTGGTTAAGAAAGAAGGAAAATAAATGATAAAAGTTGCAATAAATGGTTTTGGCCGTATTGGTCGAGTAGCCTTTCGTGAAATGATTACTACAAGTATTTTTGATGTTGTAGCAATTAATGATTTAACAAATGCTGAAGAATTAGCTTATCTTTTAAAATATGATACTAACCATCGTTCTTTTCATGAAGATTTAATTAGTTATGAACAAAATGAGTTAGTTATCAACCATAAAAAACGAATTCCGATATTCGCCGAGCAAGACCCGGAAAAACTACCTTGGAAAGATTTAGATGTTGATTTAGTTTTAGAATGTACTGGTCATTTTACCAAAAAAGAAGATGCTTATAAACACATTCTCGCTGGTGCTAAAAAAGTCATAATATCTGCCCCAGCTAAAGGTGATGTTAAAACCGTTGTTTATAATGTTAATCATAATATAATCACCAAAGAAGACCAAATTATTTCTGCTGCTTCTTGTACTACTAACTGTTTAGCTCCCGTTTTAAAAGTTATTAATGATGCTTTTGGTATTGAAAAAGGCTTTATGTCTACTATTCATGCTTATACTAACGACCAAGCTACTTTAGATATTCCCCATAAAAAAGGTATTCGGGAGAGGAGAGGTCGTGCTTGTGCAATGAACATAATTCCAACTTCTTCCGGAGTTACTTCCGCGATTAATAAGGTTCTTCCCGAATTAGAAAATAAAATTGACGGAATGGCCTATCGCGTTCCTGTAAGTGATGGCTCCCTAATCGACTTAGTTTTAGAAATCAAAAAACCAACTACCACCGAAGAAGTAAACAACATTTTTATCGACAATCAAAATGAAACTTTAAAAATAACCTTTGACCCAATAGTTTCGAGTGATATAATTGGTAAGAAATGTGGTTCATTAGTTGATGGTTCTCTAACTAAAATTATATCTAATGGCAATACTCAATTATTAAAAATTGCGGCCTGGTATGATAATGAAGTAGGATACACTAATCAAATGCTTCGAACTGCTCAAGAATTATTTAAAGATTAATATATAGAAAAAAGGTGATAAGATGAAAAAGAAACTGCAAGATATGGATATTAAAGACAAAACTGTTTTAGTGCGTTTCGACTATAATGTTCCCATCAGAAATGGTATAATTCTCGATGATACGAAAATCAAAAGCAGTTTAGAAACCTTAAACTATTTAATAGACAATAATTGCAAGATAATCATCTTAAGCCATTTTGGCAAAGTAAAAACCGAAACTGATATAATTCTTAATTCCTTAAAACCAGTTTATAATGCTTTAAAAAAATTAGTTAAAACTAAAATAACCTTTATTGAAAATCCTCTTGATTTAGAATTGCCGGCTATAGTTTCTGAAATGCAATCTCCTGAAATTCTTTTCCTAGAAAACACGCGCCATTTAGATTTAAAAGGTAAATTAGAAAGCAGTAATGATGCCCAAGTTGCTTCTTTCTGGGCATCTTTAGCAGATATATTTGTTTTTGATGCCTTCGCTTCTGCTCATCGGGCTCATGCTTCTACAGTGGGGATTACTAAATACTTACCTAGTTGTTTAGGTTTCTCTGTACAAAAAGAAATCGCCATGTTAGATACTTTAATTAAAGACCCAGCTCATCCTTTTACGGTCATTATGGGAGGAGCTAAAGTTGAAGACAAACTGGCTTTAATTGAATCTTTACTGCCTAAATGTGACTATTTATTGTTAGCTGGTGGTCTTGCTAATAGTTTTTTAAAAACTTTAAAATTCGATATCGGGGCCTCTTTAGCTACTAATAGTTCGAAAACCATGGAAACTTTAAAACAAATTATGCTAAACAATAAAGAAAAACTTATGCTCCCTTTAGATGCTGTTGTGGGCAATACTTACGATGAAACCTATGTTAAATATCGAAAAATTAATGAAATAGATATCAATGAAGTCATATACGATATTGGTGTTAAAACTATTGAAAAATACAAATTAGCCATCATGAGTTCCAATACAGTTTTTCTAAATGGTACAATGGGTTTATACGAAGACTATCGCTTTAGCAATGGTACCAAAGAAATATTTGACTTACTAACCCAAACTGATACTGTAGTCGTTGGTGGCGGAGATTCTGTCAGTGCTGTCAAAAAACTAGGCTATGAAAACGATTTTACCTACTTATCAACCGGTGGTGGGGCCACTTTAGAATACTTATCAAAAGGCCATTTAGTAGCGATTGATAACATAATGGAGGATGACCAAATTGAAATACTTGATGTGTAATTTAAAATCGAATAAAAACTTACCTGAAATTCTTGAATACAAACATGTTTTAAATAATCTAAATCTGCATAAAACCAACTTAGTTGTTTTTCCCTCTGCAATATATCTGCCTTTTTTTTATGATGCTAAATATGAATTAGGTACTCAAAACCTATCTACCCAAACTAGTGGTAGTTACACCGGCGAAATATTATCCTCCCAATTAGCATCCTTAAAAGTAAAATATTGTTTACTAAACCACTACGACCAACACTTATCTTTACCAGATATCATTGCCAAGATTAAAAATGCCACTCAAGAAAATATAAAAGTAGTCCTATGTCTAGGCGAAGAACAGGAACAAGAACTAAATGCTACTAAAGAATATCTAACTAACCTTATAGATATCATATTTAAAGACTTAACTGTAACGGAAACTCAAAACATTATTATAGCCTATGAACCAACTTGGTTAATTAATCAAAATCACGATTTAAATTATCTTAAAATCACGGAAATAATTCGCCAACTTAAAGACCATTTAAAACTCGTTTACGGACTACATAACCCTATCATCTATGGTGGCGGAATAAACTTAGACAATATTTCCGAACTCCTTCAAATAGATATAATTGATGGTCTTCTTCTAGGTCGAGTTTGCCTAAATCCCCAAAATATCTTAAATATATTAGAAAAATTATAAAATTTGACAAAATTTTACTAAACTTTACAACATAAGACAAAATAAATTCTAGTATTTTGTCATTTTCTTTTTTATAATTAATTTGCGTGCAGTAAATGTAGTAAATATATTTAATGTAAGGAGACCCAAAATGAAAACAAATATCAATGTACTTATTATTGATGATAATACATCATTAGTAAATAAGATGTTGGAGTATTTTAGCAGTCACGCAGTAATTAAAGTTGTTAAAACTATCAATAATGGTAAAGAAGGATTAGATTATATTTTACAAAATAAAAATGCTTATGATTTAATCTTGATGGACATTATTATGCCCGAAGTTGATGGCTTATCTATATTAGAAGAAATGAAAAAGCATAATATTGATAAACATACCATTATTTTAACTAGTTATAAAAAAGAATCTACAATCAAACTAATCAGCGAATATAATGTCGATTACTATATGTTAAAACCTTTCGATATGAAAACTTTAGAAAAAAGAATTCTAAATTTGACTAGTCTATCTAGTGAAGAAGAAAGTCCTAAAGATAATAAAATTGAATTGGCTATTAGTAAACTATTACATTCTTTAGGTATTCCTTCCCATATTCGCGGATATCAATATATTCGTGAAAGTATTTATATAATGTATCAAAATCCCGATATGATTGGTGGCATCACTAAAACTATTTATCCGGAAATTGCTAATCGTTTTGATACTACTGCCTCTCGTGTTGAAAGAGCCATTCGTCATGCTATTGAAGTAAGTTGGGCTAGAGGCGATTATGAGGTTATGGAAGAAATTTTTGGCCACAGTGTTGATTATGACCGTAGTAAGCCAACCAATTCCGAATTTATTGCCACTTTAGCTGACAATCTCCGTTTAAACAAAACTTTAAACTTAATCAAATAAGTTCACCACCAAGGTGAATTTTTTTCTTGACAATGTTTTTTATTTTGAGATAATATACGAAATAATTTTTGAGAGGGGAATTTAAAATGAATCAAAGTTATGAATATATAGATGGTAAAGTAATCTTAAAAGATAGAAATGGAAATTCTTATGCAACCGCAAATACTGACAATATGCCTGAAATTGTTAAACAAGAAAACAAAATAGAAATAGTTGACAATTATATTGCTGAATATCAAAATAAATTAGCCGAAAATGAACATTCTGTTAAAAAATATGGTAAAGCTAGAAAAGATGCTATAGGTTTCTGTCTTATCATTCCCATAGTTTTTAGTTTAATGTTTTATATATTTGATACCATAAACTTTACAAATTCTAATCCTGAAATGGCTAATCAATTTATTGTAAATATTATGAATTTTTTTAACGCTGAATCATATGCAGCATATGATGGAATAACTGTCTTTTTAGCTGCTTGTATTATATCTTTGCCATACGCTACTATTGTAAGTATTAGTACAAAAATTCAAGAAAAAAAAGCCATCAAAAGCCTTAATAATAATCGTATAGGTTATTCAAAAATCATTGAATATTTAAAAACTAAAAAAGCCGAAGAAGAGAAAAAATTAGAAGAATTAAAAAGTCAATCTAAGATACCAACTAATCAAGAAAAAATATATAAGGTAATTGATGTTGATAATTCTTTAGATTATAAAAAATTAAATTTAGAAGTAGAAAATGTTTATAATCAAAGTCTAGAACGCGAAAAAACATTAACTAGAGTTCGTAAATTATAAAAAAATCAATCAGTTTATAAACTTACTTTTTAAGGTTTAAACAACAAAAACTTGCCAAATTTAAAAATTTATGGTAGTATTCTTACTTGTGTGCTTAAAAAGGAGTGATTAATATGTCAACTAGAACAATGTATTTAATGTTAAAAAAGGCTTTAATAATGGGTACTTTATCCTTAGAATTATATACTAATATTTTTACCAAACACTCACCTAATGTTGCTAAAAGTCTTAATATAAAATCTGATAATTTTAAAGAATTTGCTTCTAATGAACTTGATATTTCTAAAGAATTAATAAATGAAATATATAAAGCTCAAACTGATGTATTAAAGACTCAAGATTATATAAAACAAGATAATTTAGAAGCTTCATATTTAGTTAAAAATAATAATATTACTAACTCTGTGGACTATGATTTAACCATTAGTCAAGATATCGAAGTAGTAGATGAAGAAAAAAGACAAGAACTGCTTAAAGCCGAAAATCAAGAAAAGATTCAAGTTATATGTGCGAAAAATTCTATAACTTATGAAGAATTTAATATCTTTGCTTGTGTATGTATTAAAGAGGCTAAAGTTTATAGTGAATCTTTAAACAATTACAACGAGGTTTATGCCGATGCTTATGCTACAACTAATGCTTTTTATAATCGTGTTCATAGTACTAAATGGCGGGTATCTATAAATAAATCTTCTAAAGATAATGCTGGTGAAAATATTTATGGTCAAATTACGGCTCCTGGTCAATCTCAAGTTTATGAAAATAATTCTTACACTAATTTATTAGATATAGATAAAACTGGTCATCCTGCTTATCAAGCCGTTATCGACATGCTATATACTGAAATACCTATGCATGATTATTTAAGTTTTAAAGCTGCTAACTGTGATCCAAATGATAAAGAACAATTTGTTAGTGGTGGTAATCTTTATCATGATAAACTAGACTATCTTGATCGTTACATCAATGAAGATGAACAAGTTCTAGTCTTAACACGAAAATAATTGAGTTTTTCTTAGGTTTATGATAGTATAATTTCAGTAAACGAGGAATTGTTATGAAAAAAATATTAACCGTAATTTTGGATGGTTTTGGTTATCGGGAAGAAAAACATGGCAATGCTATAATCGATGCAAAGCCTGAAACTATTATTAATATCTGGAAAAAATATCCTCATTCTTTATTAAAAGCTTCCGAAGAAGCTGTTGGTCTATTAAAAGGCCAAATGGGTAATAGCGAAGTTGGTCACATGACTATCGGCGCCGGAAGAAAGATTATTCAAGATATTGAACGTATTAATAATTACTTAGATAACGATATAAAAGATGATGAACAATTTCAAACTTTAATTACGAATCTTAAAACAGAAAATAAACCTATTCATTTAATTGGCCTATTTAGTGATGGCAATGTTCATGCTAGTTTTGACCATTTTATAAAACTTTATGATATCTTAGTTAAAAATGGTATTACCCAAATATATTTTCATTTAATAACTGATGGTCGTGATACCAAAGTTGATGCTGCTTATACTTATATACATCAATTAGAAAATAAAATTAAAGAAAAAAATATTGGTGAAATTGTTACAATATGTGGTAGATACTATGCTATGGATAGAGACAATAAATTAGATAGAACCTTAAAATATTATAATTTATTAACTAAAGGTTTTGGTAATCGCATAACTAATATAAAAGAAGCTTTAGCAAGTTTATACCATAACAACATAACTGATGAATTTTTACCCCCATTGATTTTAAATCCTAATCATATTTTAAAAGATAACGATGTTGTATTTTGGCTGAACTATCGAACTGACCGAGCTAAGCAAATTCTTGACCCATTAGTCAATGCTGAATATGACAAATTTCCTACTATTAAATATCAAAATCTTCCCGTTTATACATTTGTTCCAATTGATAAAAATATCAAAACTATTAACTTATTACCGGAAAGAGTCATTGAAAATCCACTTGGTGTTTATTTATCTCAACTAGGTTTAACTCAAGCTCGAATTGCTGAAACGGAAAAATATGCGCATGTTACCTACTTTTTTGATGGAGAATACAATGGTAGTCTAGAAAATTGCAGTAAGTACTTAATTCCATCTTTGAAAATAGCTACCTATGATTTAGACCCACGCATGAGTGCGGTTGAAGTAACCAAAAAAGTAATTGCGTGTATGCAAAAGGATGTTGATTTTATTTTAGTCAATTATGCTAATCCTGATATGGTAGGACATACAGGAAACTATGATGCTGCGATAAAAGCCGTTATGACTGTCGACATCTGTTTAAATAAACTGCTAGAAGAAGCCGAAAATAATTTTTATAAAGTCATAGTTACTTCGGACCATGGCAACATTGATATTATGCTTGATGAAAAAAATAAACCTGTTACAACTCATACTTTATCCAAAGTGCCTTTTATTATTTTAGATAAAAATGTAACATTAAAAGAAGAAGGCGATTTAACAAATATTGCACCAACTATCTTAAATTATATGGACATTGCGTTGCCTAAAGAAATGAAAGCTACTGAAAGCTTAATTGAAAGTTATCCTGCTAAATAGAAATATGTTTTGAATTAAATAAACATATTTTTTTTTATTAAACTGACAAAATATTTTTTTCTTCTATGATAAGATATAAATGTAAAGAATATACCACAAAGTTATTGTAATTAAGAATAATACAAATTATAATAAAGGTATAAAAAATAGAAGGAGAGATAAAATATGGAATTGAAAAAATTCAAGAAAAAC
>CANQGB010000035.1 GCA_947600335.1 uncultured Bacilli bacterium
AGCGAGGAGAGTCTTCTTATATTTATTGTTTTTCTTGAATTTTTTCAATTCCATATTTTTTCTCTCCTTCTATTTTTCATACCTTTATTATAATTTGAATCATCTCTAATTACAACATTTTTATAGCAACATTTTTACAAATATGACTAATTATTACGTAAATAAAGCTTTAATGACATCGAAAAAATCAGTTATGCCATTAGCCATAAATTTTTCAATTCTTTCGCTTAAAAATATGGCCACATCAGTAGTATTATTACTAAAATCCTTTTTTTCATCATAAGTATAATTATTAACATCAATGGGTTTACCATCTTTAATATCTTGTTCAAATTGTTTAATGCTATCTTCAGTTAAAGTAGCTTTGGTGGCCACTTTGGTTTCATAATAACCACTTTCTAGAGCAATATACAAACTTATATAGATAAAGAATAAAATAGTCAGTAATCTAATAAACCAATTTGGCTTTTTCTTTTTCATATTTCACCCTTAATATATTTATAAATGGCTTCACTTAAAAGTTTAACCGTATTATTAACTTCATTAATATAATTAAATGGCCCACCAATCTCAACTAATATTGCATTAGGACTAACATCTTGATTATAAACACTACCACTTCGAATAAAAACTCCCCTACTTAAACTATCATCAATACTTTTTAAATAAGCATTGACTGCATTCGCCATTTTTAAATTTTCAGTATTATCATAATTGCCACCCATAACTAACATTACTTTAGCGTATTTTTTACCATCAACTGTTGTCGTTCCTAAATCATAATTAATAGAATCGCGATGTAAATCAATAAAATAATTAATACTTGGATAATTCGCTTTGGCATCATTAATTAACATCATACTGGCTTTGTAAGATGAATTATAGTTTAAATTGTTTAATTTTAAAACTTCACTCATATTTTTAGTTTCTACTAAGGCGGGAATTCCTAAATCAGCTAAATTTTCCCTTAAAATATAACTAGCCATTAAAACTGTGGGTGTAACATTGTAAGAATTGTCATTATTTAACCGATATTCTTCTGACTGATGAGTATTATAAATGTACACTAAAGGTTGATCAAAAGTTGTCTTAAGGGGATCCTCAACATACTCATTTTCTTCTTTTACGACTGGCGTACTATCATTATTATTATTATTAGGAGTTATACCTAAAGTATATTTTAGTAAAAAGTCGGTACTGTCTAGATTTAAAACATCTAATAAAAAAGGACTTTGATTCTTCGTATTTAAATTATAACTAACCAAATAATTAATTAACGTATCATTATCAATTGTCTTTAAAAATTTATTGTATAAAAAACTAAAAATTCCCCAGAAAGATACTAAAACACAAGTAAGAAAAATACCCAATCGATAAACAAATTTTAATCTCCTTTTACCTTTAAATCTTTTTGCCATATCCATCGCTTCCCTTGTTATTAAAAGTATATATGGCATTTTTTAAAAAAAATGTAGAAAAAGAAAAAATCCCTTTAGGATTTTAAAAAAACATTATTTAAAGCTTTCGAAAGAATTCGAACCGCTGAATCGATAACTTCATGAATAGTCGCGGTTGTATATAACATTTTATTCATTTCTAAACAAAGGGGCATACCGATAGCAATGACTGGAATATTAAAAGTTTTTTGGTTTATTTCCCTTGCCGCATTTAAAGCACTCCCTGGAATAATTCCCGTATCGCTTATTTCAATGGCTGAGTTTAAGTATTTAGAACTTTTGGTTGCTAAAGAATCAATCATAATAATAATATCAGGTTTTATATCATTTACTACCATTTCAATTAACTTATAAGAATTAATACCTGTTTTTTGGGTAACTGAGGGATTGAATAAGGCAATTTTAGGTAACGTTAAAAAATCATGATATTGATTGGTGGCGATTAAATTATCGGTAACTTTGATGCCTAAGGAATCGGCTAAGACCGTGTTATTTCCAAGTCCTACGATTAACACTTTGGAATTATGGCGATATTTCTTTAAAAAACTCGTCATTATTCTTTCAACTTCTTTTTGTAAAGTTTTTTCTTTCGTTAATAGTTTTTTAGCTTCAAATTCGATAACAAAATAATCCCCTATTCTTTTTTTAATTTGCTTTTTATTGTCTTTATTAACCGTAAAATGACTCGTTTTATAATGGGCATACTTGATTTCTTTAATTAAACATTTATTAGCAATCTTTTCTTTGCCGACATCTAAAAATAATTGTTGTTTCATTCTTTCACTTCCCTTATTATTATGAACCAATTTCATTTAATCATAAGGCTTTTATAACCAAATCTGAAAAAATTGTTTTTTTAGCCGAAAAAGATTATAATTTTATTAGGAAATTTTTTTATAGTATCAACTATTAAAATTATATATGAAATGGAGATTAAAGATAATAATGAATGATGATATAAAAGTTAAAATAACGGATTTTAATATAAATTGGTTAAAAATAAAGTCAGCCTGTATGACAACTATCTCTAAAGAATGTGGAAATAAAGAACCTTCAACTGAATGGAAAAGGCGCTTATTATTAGCCGAACATTCCCCTATCAGAAGAGGAACTATCTCTTGGAAATTTGATGAAATACCTTATTGCATATCGACACATTTTGTTAGACATCATGAGGGTGTAGAAAAATGGATAGGCACTTCTAGAGCCGATAGAACAGAAATAAAAGATAGGAGTAAGCGGACTCAAATGGATATGGTTCCCATGGAAATGGAAGCTAATATTCAAGCTATTATCAATATATCCAGAAAAAGATTATGTAATTGTGCGGACAAAACAACAATAAAATATTGGAAAGCTGTCTTAGAAGCAATAAAACAATATGATGAAGATATTTATTGGGCTAGTGTACCAGAATGTATAAGATGTGGAGGTTGTCCGGAATTCCATTCATGTGGTTATTATGAAAATTTAATGAAAGATGCCAGTATGGAAACTCAACTTACCTTAACCAAAAGATATGACTTTTATAACGAAAATAGGTAATTAGTCCTATTTCTTTTATTTTGGGAAAAAGTATGATTAATTCTTGCAAAAATATGCGGAATTTGATAGAATTAGGTATGTACTTGGAAAGGAGATATTTATGCCTAATATTAAAAGTAGTAAAAAAGCAGTTAAAGTTATTGCTAAGAAAACAGATAATAACCATGAATTAAAAGCTAGAGTTAAAAATTTAATTAAAAATTGTGATTTAGCTATAGCAGATAATGACAAAGAAAAAGCTACTAATTTATATAATGAAACTAAGAAAAATATCGACCATGCCGTTAGCAAAGGTTTAATTAAAGCCAATACGGCTGATAGACAAAAATCTAGATTATCGAAAAAAGTTAAGGAAATGAAGTAACTACTATTGAGTACTTCTTTTTTTAATGTTAAAATTAAATTAGGTGAAGATATGAAAATAATAAAGAATAATATCTGGGCAATTATTTGTAGCGCTCTTATTGTCGGTGTTTTTTTTAATTTAGATAAAATTAGTGATAAACTGGCTAATAACTTAGTTACCCAACCAGTTATTTTAAATAATCAAGGTAATAATTATCAAAAGAAATATGATTTTGCTTATGTTCAAAATATTTCCAACTTTATGCCTTATGGTTATAATGATATTTTAAATATTTATTATACGTTAACTAATTTAGGAATAGAATCTTTTACATTCTCTTGCCCTAGTGAATATAAAAATTGTTTAAAAGATATTGAAACCATTAGTGATGATAAAGAGATTTTAACTTATATTAATTACTTTGTTAGTCCTTTTAATAGTTTTGAAAATATTGAGACGGAAATTGACCCCACTAGTAATCAGATAAATATTAAAATATCGTATTTATATAGTAAAGATGAAATTAAAAAAATAAATGCCAAAGTACAAGAAATAGCGAAAGAAGTAGTTAAGACTAATGCCTCTGATTATGATAACATTAAAGCCATTCACGATTATATTATTAATAATACGAAGTATGATGTGGAAAGAAATACTAGTAAAAATAGTCCTTATATGTCGTATAAAGCGAGTGGCCCTTTGTTAGAAGGTTATGCGACTTGTAATGGTTATACTGATGCCATGGCGATTTTCTTGGATTATTTGAATATTAAAAACTTTAAGATTGCGACAGAATTAATGCAAGAAGATGTCTCTGGGCATGTTTGGAATGCCGTTTATTTAGATAATACTTGGTATCATTTAGATTTAACTTGGGATGACCCGGTAAGTGAAAGTGGGACTGATTATTTACAACATAAGTATTTTTTAATTACCACTTCCGAATTAGAAGAAGCCGACAAAGGTAATGTAGAAGTTAAGGAACATATTTTTAATAAAAGTATTTATCCAGAAATGCAAAAGCAGCTCTAATTAGAACTGCTTTTTTTCGATAAATTCTTCTACTTCCTGAATGGTAGTATTAAAGTTTTCATAGTTAACATTAAACCAATTAATTGGCAACTGATGATGAAAAAAAGTATATTGGCGTTTCGCATAATGACGCGAATTTTTCTTAATTAATTCTTTAGCTTCTTCTAAAGTGATTTGATTATCTAAATAGCCAATTAGTTCTTTATAACCAATCGCGGTTTTTAATACTTGGGACTGAGGATATTTTTGGTATAAAGTTTTAACTTCTTCTAGAAGGCCACTCATAAACATCTCATCTACTCTTTTATTAATTATAGAATATAAATTATCCCGATTCGTAGTCAAACCAATAAAAATGGTATCATATAACATTTTAGAACTATTATGTGGAGTTTGTTCACGACTTAAAAACCGAATTAACCGTTGGCGATTATGCGGATGAACCGGACAGTTACTATCTTTTTGTAAACACATGTTATATAATTCGGGGGTGGAATATTGCTCGTAATCTATCTTGCTAGAATTTGCTTTTTCTTCGGTAAACTGATAGTCGTATAACGCCGCTTTTAAATAAAGACCCGTCCCGCCTACTAAAATAATATTTCGGTCGGGGTTTTCTGAAATAATTTGTCGGGCATCTTTTTGATAATCATAAACGGTATAAATAGTATCAGGAGATACCCAATCAAGGAGATAATGCTTAATGTTTTCTTGCTCTTCTTTTGTCGCTTTCGCACTACCAATATTTAATTCGCGATAAACTTGCACCGCATCACAATTAATAATCAGGGCATGGTATTTTTTCGCTAGGCTTATGCTTAACTTGGTTTTTCCAACTCCGGTTGGTCCTACAATTGCTAAAATCATCGGCTTTTATTGATGATAAAATCTAAAACTTTACCATACTTTTCTTCAATATTTTCCCCTTTATTAACTAAAAAATCATCTTTAGTAATAGTTACCGCTACCGTCATTAAAGAACCATTATTTTTAGTTAATTTTAAACCTTCAATCTTACCCACTTTGTCATTAATTAAATTCTCAATTTCTAAGGCTTTCATTCTCACAATACCACTTACCTCGGATTCTAAAAAATCTAATTTAGTAAAGTCATCCTTAAAAATACAAGCATAAACATTCGCGAATGCGCGGTCTTTGAAAAACGATCCATCTTCCTCTTCCCGGTCCATCATAAATTTATTAATTTCAATTAACTCGGCCTTTTCATAAGGAACATCATAGCCAATTTCTTCTTTAATTTCTCGACCAAAAGCTTCTTTGATTGTTTCCCCCGCTTTAACATGACCAGAGGCTGTCGTATATAGTTTATGCTTATCACTACGTTCTTGAAAATAAACGTTCCCTGCTTCATCATATAACCAACAATGAACTGTGTCGTGCCATAAGGCCTCTTGATGAACAATATCCCGTGGCATCTTGGCCACAAATTCATGATTTTCCGTATAAGTATCTAAATATTCCATGTTTTTCACCTAAAAATATTTTACTAAATATCATTTAAAAAGTCTATAAATTATCGGGGCCTTGCCCGTTTTAAAATAACAAACCATTTTACTTTAATAATAAGATGTAGTAAAATAAAATTGGTGATTATATGAAACACATCTTAATTTTTTGGATAAGATGTTATCAAGTTATCCCTTTTGCTTCACATAAATTATGTCGTTTTACTCCAACTTGTAGTGAGTATATGATCGAAGCAATAAATACATATGGAATAAGAAGAGGAATACAACTAGGAATTAAACGTTTGAAAAAATGTCATCCTGGTGGGTCTTTTGGTTATGACCCAGTTCCAATAAAGGAGTTTAAAACTGATGAAAAAAATTAAAACATTATTTTTAATAATCTTAACTATTTTTATGACAACCGGTTGTGGGCCAAATAATACGGAAGGGCTTAATATTTTAACGACTATTTATCCGATTACTTACATTTTAAATATGATTTATCCTGAAGGTAATATTACCAGTATTTATCCGAATGGAGCTAATGTTAATGAATATAATTTAACTCAAAAACAAATTAAAGATTATAGTAAAAATAATATTTTTGTATATAATGGTTTGACTAATGAACTTAATACAGCCAAAAATTTATTAAATGAAAATTCTAAACTTAAAATAATTGATGTAACTTATGGTTTAAAAAATGACAATGGTATTGAAGAACTTTGGTTAAGTCCGAATTATTATTTAATGCTAGCGACAACTATTAAAAATAATCTGCAAGAATTTACCAATAACAAATATACTAATGAAGCGATTGAAACTAAATTTGAATTGTTAGAAGAAAATTTATCAATGATGGATGCCGAGTTAAGAAATGTGGCTAAAAGTGCCAATGATATTAATAAAGGAACAATTATTGCTTCATCAAATGCTTTTAAATATTTAAATAGTTATGGATTTAATGTTATTTCTCTAGCCGATGAAGGTAATTTAACTAATATTAGTTTGAATAATTTAAAAAATAATTTTAAAAATGGAACATATTCTTATATTTTAATGAAAGATACTGATAATAAAACTGATTTGATTAATGAATTAGAAAGCAATTATAATGCGAAGATTATTACTGTTAATACAATGACTACCTTGAGTGAAGAAAATATCAAAAATAAAGAAGATTATGCTAGTTTAATGCGGGACTACTTAGAAAATATTCGCAATATTACTTTAGGAGAATAATCATTCTCTTTTTTTTCACCAAAATTTGTAATTGACTAAACGCCAATTCTATTATAAAATGAGAATGTAGTCTTTATGGAGTAGTACTCAAGAGGCTGAAGAGGCGCCCCTGCTAAGGGTGTAGGTCGGGTAACTGGCGCGAGAGTTCAAATCTCTCCTACTCCGCCATTAATTTATTAAATATTTTAAGATAAAAAAAGATGCTAGTTTTTAGCATTTTTTTGTGGTTTATTTTTTAAAACAAAATTGTTTAAATTTTTAATTTTTAGTTTATAAGCCATGATTATAAAGAATAACGAAGCTAAGAATAAAGGGATAATTAGGAATAAATCGGCAAGATTTAAAGAATAATTCGTGTACTCCATTATAAAATAACCGATTGCATAAATAATGCCAATTATACCGATAATCATTAGTCGCGTTAAACGATTCATCATTCCATGACCTTTTTCTGTTTGTTGGTATTCTTTAATTGCTTGTTTCTTTTCTTCTTTAGTTAATCTTTGATATTTATTTTTCATAGTCCTACCTCATTTAATGATATGGTAGCATTATTTTTTTGAAATAGCAATAAAAAGTGGTTGACGAAAATTACCGTTTTTAGTTTTTTTGATATAAGCAATTTTTATTTTATAGATAGGTTTGATTTTGGGTTTTAAATCTAAATTGATAATTTCATAATTTTGTTTTGGAGTAGCTATTATTTTTTGATAAGCATTACTGGTTGGATAGACTAAAACTTTACCCGCATAGATGTAGGAGCCTTTAACTAAACGAGCTAAATGAACTTGCAGACTATTTTCTTGCAAAACATAAGCAACGGCCCATAGAGTTTCGGTATGCCAATTTTTAATTTTTAACCAGTTATTACTACGTGTATTAATTTCATACCCACTATCGATTTTTTTCGCTACAATCCCTTCTAAATTGTGCTTTTTGGCAAAGTTAAACAACTGGAGGCCTTTTTCTATATAATATTTACTTTTGATAAAATACGCATTCTCACCTATTTGGTCTAAAATTTTTTTCCGTTCTATTAAAGGTAAGTGGGTTAAATCTTTACCTTGATAAAGAATGTCAAAACAAATAAAGATAACGGGTTCTTGAAGCGCTTTAGTTTTAATCTTACTGGCTGTTTTTAAATGCGCGCGACCTTGCAATTTACTAAAAGATGGCACCCCATTCTCTACCATGATGATTTCACCATCAAATATGGTATTGGTTTTAACTAATTTTTTGATATTTTGTAATTCAGGATACAAATAAGTTATGTCTTGATTATGCCGATTATAGATGGCAATTTCCTTAGGACTAGCAAAAATTAAAGCCCGATGGCCATCAAATTTTAACTCAAAAAGATAATTTTTATCATTAAAACTTTTATTAGTTTCTCCTAAAAGCATCGGTTTAAAATCGCGGGCTTGAAATAGATTCATGAAGTTTTTAAACTCGCTTCTAAGGCTTCTAATAAGTTGTTAATTGTCTTTTTCTTTTTACCTTTAATCGGTTTGATTTCTTTACCTTTTATTTTTTTATCAATGGCATCGGAAATTTTTTCTTGATATTCATCAATATATTTTTCAGGTTCAAATTTAGCCGTCAAACTATCAATTAATTTCAAAGCCATATTGAGTTCTTTTTCCGTTATTTTACTCTTCTCTTCGACTAAACCGAGATTAATTTCTTCTTGAAAATATAAAGTCGTCATAATTAAATGATTTTCTCCCAAGCGCAAGATAGCATAATAAAATTTCGAACCAATAACAGTTTTTACCAAAGCCACTTTCTTACTTTTTTCTAAGGCTTCTTTGAAGAGCGAATAGGCTTTCATTTTCTTCGGAATATTTAAAACATAACTTTTCTCAAAATAAACGGGGTCAATTTCATTTAATTTAACAAAAGCAATAACTTCCATGGTTTTTTCATCGTCCGTTTGAAGATTTTGGAATTCTTCATTAGTTAAAGTAATGTACTCATCTTTTTCGTACTCATAGCCACGGATAATATCTTTTTGTTTCACTTCGACTTTACAATGTGGACAATATTTAACATACTTGATTCGATTTTCACATTTTTTATGAAGTTGGTTAAAAGATGTATCATTGTTTTTAATGACCGGATTAATTACTACTGGAATATTTACTAAGCCAAAAGAGATTGAAGTTTTTAAATTAGCCATTTAAATCACCATTTATATTATGAACCAAGCTAATTTATTTATTAGTTATTATTTAAAATATTTATCTCTTTCATTATAAGGAACATATTTTTTTATTAATCGCACCTCATCTTCTAGTTCTTTATCAATGCCAAGATTAAATTCTTGAGGATTAACCCATTTAAAACCTGTACTATTATCAAAAATTAAACGCGGTATTTGGACAATCTGATAATCGAGAATTAAAAAATTAAAAAATTCTTTATAGATATTACTTTTAGAGGTGGTGATAGTCTTAGAAAGTTGAGTTTCGATTTTATCCAAACCAATAAATTGGACTAAAATATCCCACGAAGCTCGAAAAAACATGCTATCCCAATAGCTTCTCTCAGCATATAAATCTCCCCCGAAGATGTCAGAGACAGTTGGTTTTTGTTTTTTAAATTCCGTATAGACTCCTACTTCTTTTAATAGTTGGATGATAGAAGCTTGCCAATCAGTCGTTTGTTTGGAAAAAGAGGCAAAAAAATTATATACATCCCTTTTGGTTTCCAATAAAGAATTAATTAGTTCCATAGCTTCTTGATTATATACACCCTTTTTTTTACGAGAAAATGTATAATTTTGAAAAACATTAGCATTATAGTTTAACCATTTTCTTAAATCGTTTCCTGTTAAATCATTCGGGTCAGTATAGGGCATCAATTCTTGCATTTTAGAAGAAATAAGCAAATTAAATTGTTCTTGCGGAGTTAAATTTAGATGGCCATATTCAATGTTAGTACCGTATAAATGGTGATTTTTATGAAAATATTCCCAACCATAATCTTGATAAATTTCTTCACGAGTTGGTTCGTAAAAGTCATCTTTTAAATGATATTTTTGATTAATCAAATTACGAATATCTGAACAATTTTTGTAAACTGACAAAGAAGCTAAATCATCAAAAAATATTTGATGATTGTAAATTTTAAAACGAATGGGATAATCATCATTTAAAAAACCACAAACATCATCAAACCGTCCATATGTATTGCTATTCATAATTCTAAGAATTCGTGCAATATCGTTAGCTAAATTACATTCATAATGGTTTATTCCGCCATATAAGATATGGCCTTCTAAGTTAATGTATTGCGGATATACTGTTATATATAAAGGTTCTAGTCCAGCTTGTTGTAAATTAGCATCATTAGAATTAACTAAGTTAAAGCAATATGGTTCATTTAATTTACTGATATTTTTAGGTAAAATTGGCATATACTTTCCTCCTTCCAAGATGATAAAATAACAAGTACCCAAAAGAATATTGGTATTTTTTAGTATAACATAAAGGTCAAAAAATTTTAGTATTTTCTTTTTGCAAATTTTATGCTATACTGAACTAGTAGTTAGTTATGTCTCCTTAGCTCAGTTGGTAGAGCAACTGACTCTTAATCAGTGGGTCTAGGGTTCGAATCCCTAAGGGGACACCATTTAAGTTTGTAAAGCCTTTTGTTAAAGGGCTTTTTAAATTATAAAATAGTTTTAGAAGTTAAGAAGTAAAATATTTTCAAGAATAGGATGAACAAGATGAATAATAAAATGAAAAAAGTAAGTAGTTCTGAACTTCAAACAGTATATATTAATATTGATGATTCGGGGAAGATTTCGGCCAAAGAGAAAATCGCAGTTTATGGGGGTATTGTTTTTCTTAGTAAAAAAGATAAAGACAAATTTATAACCCAATATAAAAGTATTGTTAATAGTATGAAATGTAAGTATTGCAAATTAAATAATACATTGTGTAAGCAAAATAAATGTCCTGAATTAAAGCATAGCAATTTAAAAAATAGTGACAGTCGTCGAATCATAAATTATATCAAAAAATATACAGTTATTGCTTGTGTAATTGATAATGATAAATTATATGGTCACATTATTAGTGATAAAGCCGCGAAAGGTAGATATAACGATTATGCTTTAAGAAGAACCATTAAAGGTATTATCAATAATTTAGTTCAAGATAAACAAATAATTCCACAAGAGCCATTGAAAGTAGTATTAAATATTGATGAGCAGTCAACTAAATCGAATGGTTACTATAATTTAAGGGATGGACTAGTTGAAGAATTAAAATATGGCATTATTAACTTTAATTATAGTAAACGACATACTGCAGTTATTTCGGGAGATTTAGAAATTATATTAAAATATCAAAAGTCCGATAAAAGTTATGTAGTTCAAGCTGCCGATTTAGTAGCTGGTACCGTTCGCAAAAGAGTTTTACAGTTTTCTGATAAACCGACTGAATTAGATAAACAATTAGAATTTGTCGATTATAATATTTTTTTGCCATAAGAAAAAGAGTCCGAAGACTCTTCCCCAGTTAGGTTGATGCACAATAACAGTACACTTAAACTTTCGTTCAAACACTAACTATCGACCTGACAAAGCAATAAATGCTTTCGGTACAAACAATATACTATAAATTATATTGTTTGTCAATTAGAGTATATGCATAAATTTAATAAATATACCCTTAAAATTTAACTTTTTTTCACCACTTTTTCTTAAATGCGGATTTTATAGTTACTATTCACAGTTAAAATAAGAGAAAAATAAAAAATCTCTTATTTTTTGATGTTGATAAAAACCTAAATTTGTG
>CANQGB010000036.1 GCA_947600335.1 uncultured Bacilli bacterium
AAAGTAAGTTGTACAAGTAGTAAGACCACAGGCTTATGGGATTATAATGCTTGGAGGTTGAACTTAGATTACATAGAATCAAATAGTAAATGTACTTTAACATTTACCTCAAGTATGAGTAAAGCTGATTATGATAAATATATTCAAGCCGGAGTCGCGTTAAGAAGAAATACCTATCGAGGAAAAGATATAACATCCTTATGGAAAAGTGGGGACTTATATACCCAAATCAGTAACGGAACGTTTGCCGATATCTATGTTGGTGATTATATAATAAGCGATCGAAATGATGCATTTAGTAAAAAAATTGTCTGGTTAATAGCTGACTTGGATAATTATTTGAATGCTGGAGATCCGGCAATAACTAAACATCATGCTACAATTATTCCAGCAAATAGGCTCCAAAATAGTCGAATGAATGCAACAAATACTACACTTGATGTAGCAGGAACTGCTGGTTATAAAGGCAGTGAGATGTATACAACAACTTTGCCAAAAGTATTAAGTACATATATTGAACCAGATTTTACGAAAAATAATGTAAGTCATGTAATTGAATATAAAAATTTAGTGACATATAGAGTAAATGCTGATCTAAAAAATTTATGGGATAATAATCCAGCTGCAACAAAAAATTCAGGAGTCACAACCGACTGGAGATGGGAAACTCGTAAATTAGATTTAATGAGTGAGGTAAATGTGTATGGAACAAGTGTATGGAGTAGTAGTGGTTATGATGTTGGAATGGATATTCAACAATATGCGATATTCCAATTAAAACCAGAACTTGTTCATCAAGATCTTACTGGTAATAGCTATGATTATTGGCTAAAAGCAGTTGCTACTTCTGAACGTTTTGTTTATGCTGCTGCTACTGGCTTTGCCTTTCCGCAACTTGCTAGTAATGCTGATGTTGGTATTCGTCCAAGATTCTTAATTGACTAAATAAGGACTAAACTTGTCCTTTTTTTCATACAATTTTTTAGGTGATTCACAAAATGAAAAAAATCATAGCCTTGTTTCTCTTTATATTTTTAGGAATTAATCAAGTTAATGCCATTAGTGCGCGAAATATTATAGTTATGGATTTAGATACTAATCGGGTTTTATATCAAAAAGATATTAATGATCCCCATTTAATAGCTAGTATTACTAAAATAATGACAGCCATTGTTGCTTTAGAACTAGCTGATTTGGAAGAAGAAGTTACCGCGACGAAAACAGTTTTACAGGCTTTTGGTAGTGCTATCTATGTAGAAGTAGGGGAAACTTTAAAGTTAAAAGACTTACTTTATGGCTTAATGCTACGTAGTGGGAATGATGCAGCTTTGATGATAGCCGAATATGTCGGAACAAGTGTGGATAACTTTGTAAAACTAATGAATAGTAAAGCACAAGAAATTGGCATGAAAAATACTAATTTTATTAATCCCCATGGTTTAGAAGATAAAAAAGGTAATGGCAATACTTCTACGGCTTATGATATGGCGATTTTAACTAGTTATGCGATGAAAAATGATAATTTCCGGGAGATATTTTCGACCAAAAATTATACTTGCCAAAGTAGTACTAAAAGTTATAGTTGGACTAATAAAAATAAACTTTTAACTTCTTATGAATATACAACAGGTGGCAAAACCGGTTTTACAGAAAAAGCCCGGCGGACTTTAGTTAGTACAGCTAGTAAAGATAATAAAAATATCGTCGTCGTATCTTTAAATGACCCGGATGATTGGGCCGACCATAAAACTTTATATAATCAAATATTTGAAAATTACGAAAAAAAATTAATAATTGCTAAAGATAATTTTACGGTTGAAAATGAAAATTATTACAAAACTAAATTATATTTAAAGGAAGACATTAGTATTCTTTTAACAAAAGAAGAAGAAAAAAATATTAATTTGGATATTAACTTAAAAAAAATTCCTAATCCGAAAAACGGTGAATGTGTTGGGCAAGTAGCTATTAAATTAAATGATAATGTGTTAAAAACAGCCAACATTTATATTGAAAAACAAGCTGAAGAAACTAAACCGAAAAGTCTTTGGCAAAAAATATTAGGATGGTTTAAACATGATTAATAAAATATGGGCTTTGTTTATAGGGATTGGGATAATTTTTACTTTATTAACGGGAAATATTGATGAGTTAAATAATACCATTCTTAATAGTGCGAATAGTGGAGTAAAAATGATTATGGAGTTAATACCGATAATTGTTTTGTGGACAGGACTAATGAAAATCGCGGAGAAAAGTGGCTTATTACAAACTATATCTAATTTTTTTCGGCCTTTTTTGAAGTTTCTTTTTCCCTCTTTATTGAAAGATAGTAAAGCTTTAGGGTATATTTCTTCGAATATCGCGGCGAATGCTTTAGGGCTTGGGAGTGCGGCAACTCCTTTTGGATTAAAGGCTATGGAAGAAATGCAAAAAGAAAATCCCCAAAAAGATACGGCCAGTGATGCTATGATAACCTTTTTAGTTTTAAATACAAGTGGTGTAACGATTATTCCCACCACCGTGATTGCTTTAAGAATGATGTATAATAGCCATAATCCCGAAGAAATAATTGTCACAGCGATTTTGGCTACGATTTGTTCCAGTATCGCCGGCTTAACTTTAGATTATTTGAGGAGGCGAAAAAAGAAATGAATACTCTTTCCAAAATAATAATTCCCCTTTTTGTTTTAATCGTAATATTTCATGGTTTAAAAAAGAAGGTTTTTATTTATGATACTTTTTTAGAAGGAGCTAAGGAAGGGTTAGTCACCGCTTTTAATATTTTTCCTTCGATAATTGCCATGGTTTTTGCCATTAATATATTTTTAAATAGTAACATTTTAGAGGTCATTTTTAGTGTTATTTCGCCTTTTTTAAGAGTTCTTAAAATACCATTAGAAATTATTCCGATGGCTTTTGTGCGGCCAATCTCGGGAACGGCCTCTTTAGCGATAATGAATGATATTTTTAGTAATTTTGGTCCTGATTCTTTTGTGGGGCGCTTAGCTTCAACTATTCAAGGGTGTACGGATACCACGATTTATGTCTTAGCTTTATATTTTGGCCGCGTGAAAATAACCAAAACCCGTTATGCTTTATCGACTGGTTTATTCGCCGATTTTATTGGCATAATTGCTAGTTTTATTATTGTCTCTATCATTTTTGGAACCAATTAAATGGGCTATTTTAAGTGGCAAATTTGACTTTTGGCATATAATATGGTAACATTGTAAACGTTCCGCAAAAAAAAGAGGTAGAGAAAAATGAAAAAATTACCGTCGGTTAAGGCCGTAATGGCCCTAATCACGATTATAATTGTCACTTTTTCCGCAAATCAAACAAGTGGCAATATCGGTGCTAGTAATAGAACTATCGTTACTGAGCCCTATATTTTAGCAAGTAAAGTTAATACGGCTAACTTAAGTAAGCAAATACCTGAAGAAATAGATATAGTTGTGCCTGTAGAAATGCTCGAAAAATCTGCACCAAAAGAAGAAAAGGAAATTGTCTATGATAATTTAACAATTGATGAATTAGCTCAAAAATTAGACAAAAATTTAAAATCAACTTTATCAGGCTATGGAATGGTTTTTGCCGAGTCAGCTCTTAAATATCAAGTTGACCCTTATTTAGCTTTAGCTATTGTTTTACATGAAACTGGTTGTGGTTTTGGTAGATGTAGCACTTTAGCTAGCCAATGTAATAATATTGGAGGTATGAAAGGAAATCCCGGTTGTGGAGGCGCTTATAAAAAATTTAATACTTTAAATGAAGGTATTGAAGCTTTCTTTCAGAATTTATCAAAAAATTATTATCAAAAGGGTTTAACAACTCCTGAAACAATTGGAAAAAAATATGCGGAAAGTACGACTTGGTCCCAAAAAATTCATTATTACATGGAACTGATAAGAAATAGTTAAAAATTGGTTTAGGCCAATTTTTTTTATGACAAAATGCTTGCCTTTTTTGGGGAGTAAAGATATAATTAGGTAAGATAGAAGGGGAATGATTATAATGGATAATAATCAAGCAAATAATCAAAATAACTTAAATAATAATTATAACAATATAAATTCAAATCCAAATCAAGTGCCTAATCCACAACCAACTGTGGAAGCTTTAAATGTCGATAATTTCGGAAATAATTATAATAATGCTCAACCTCAAGTTTCCTCTAATCCAAATATGAATAATGCTAATGCACTTAATAGTATGAATTTAAATAATATGGCTAGTATGAATTCTAATCCTTATGTAAATAACAATCCAAATCCAAGTCCAATGCCTAATCCTAGTGTGGGAAATTCTACTAATCAATTGAATAACAATGTAAATCCTATCCCTAGCATTTCACCTATTGAACCAATGCCAAATATGAATCCGAATGATAATTTCAATTCGGTGCCAGTACCGCCAGTTTTTACTAATCCAGTACCAGAAAAGAAAAATGATAAAAATAAAATTATTACCATAGCTTTGTTAGTTTTAATAGTTTTAGCTGTGGGCTTTGGATTATATTATTTCTTAGTTATTGCTAAAAATAATAAGAAACCAGTGATTTCTGTTATTCCAAAAGAGGTGCATTTGGATTTGAAAGATGAGATTCCAACATCGGCTGATGTATATGCTGATATATCTGGTATAGATGCCGCAAGTTGTACGGTCGATACTAGTAAGATAAATAATCAAACAGTTAATAGCTATAATTATACAATAGATTGTGATGGAACAACTGCCGATGGAGTAGCAATTGTTGAAGATACAACGAAGCCAGAAGTAGTATTAAATGACTTAGAAATACTAGTGGGAAATACTCCTAATGTTAAAGATTTTATTGAATATTGTATTGATGCTTCTTCTTGTACATATAAACTTAATAGTGACTTAGCAACAATGATTAATACTCCGGGAACATATGAAGTCCAAATAACCGTAACAGATGCTTATACTAATTCGACAGATGTTGTAGCTAATTTAACAGTTAGTCCAACTGTCGCAGCTTCTTATCTTACATGTACCTCAGAAGAAGAGGCATTAGATGAAATATTTGCTACTACAACTTCTACTTATAAAATAGGTATTAGTGCAGATGATCGTTTCTATAATGCTACGAAAGTAACGAAAATAGTATTTGATGAAAAAAATGATTATTTAACCCAAGTTGAAGGTTATAATCCAACTATTGGTATAAATGGTATTATAGGAACAGCTAGTTTTGATAAAATAAATAAAACGATCATTGTTAAAGATAGTAAATCTTTTCAAGACTTGTTAGAAGATTTAAATGCGGGAAATTTAGCAGATAATTCAGGCGTAATAAGAGCCTTCTTCATGATGCAAGGTTATACTTGTGAATAAAATATAAATTTTGGAGAAATATGAATAATTGGCTTTTGGGCTCAGTTTCTGAAATATTTCTCTTTTTTTTTCAAAAATCTTATGTTATAATGACTTTAGCAGATTTAAGTGGGCAGAAATTCCCACTTTTGTTATTGATTGAGGTGATTTAGAAAAGTGGAAAGTATATTAAAGACGATAAGAGAGGCTATTCAAAAAGAATTAGATAATTTAGAAATTATAGTAGATTCGATTGAATTTGTAAAAGAAGGTAATTATAACTTTTTGAGAATTGTTCTAGATAAGATAAATGGAATTGATTTAGATACCATTGTCGAAGCAACAAATGTAATTAATCCGATTTTAGATGAGTTAGACTTAATTGAAGAAGAGTATATATTAGATGTACTTAGTAAAGAAAGAGGTAATGAATAATGAATGCAAAAGAATTTTTAAAGGCTTTAGACCATATTGTGGAAGAAAAAAATATTAGTAAAGATGTCGTTATTGAGGCTATGGAATTAGCTTTAGCTACGGCTTATAAAAAAAATTTTGATTCTAAAACTAATGTTAGAGTAGATATTAATCGAGAAACGGGAGATATTAAAGTTATTTCTTATTATGTTGTCGTGGATGATTATGATGATGGCACTGAAACAACAGATGAAGAAGGCAATATTGTGAGAATTCCACCAGAGATAAATCCCGATGCTCAAATTTTATTAGAAGAAGCCCAAGAGTTAGTGCCTGGAATTAAAGTAGGCGAAACTATTGAAAAAGAAGTTACCCCAAAAGATTTCGGTCGGGTTGCTACATCAACGGCTAAACAAGTTGTTAATCAAAAAATAAGAGAAGCTGAAAGAAATAGCATTATGGAAGAATATCAAGATAAAGAAGGCGAACTTTTAGTAGGCATGTTAGCGATGGAAGATAGCCGCAACTACTATGTCGATTTAGGAAGAACAAGAGGAATCTTACCAAAATCAGAAATGATACCGAATGAAGAAGTTAAAATGGGTTCAAGTATCAAAGTTTATGTCACTAAAGTGGAAGCAACAACTAAAGGACCTCTTATTTTACTTTCGCGAAAACATTATGGTTTTGTAAGAAGATTATTTGAAACCGAAATTCCCGAATTAGTTGATGGCACAGTAGTCTTATATGCTTGTGTTAGAGAAGCCGGGATTAGAAGCAAAGTAGCCGTTTATTCAACTAGAGACAATGTCGATGCAATCGGTGCCTGCATTGGAGAAAGAGGAAGTAGAATTGCCAATATTTTAAAAGAATTAAATGGCGAAAAAATCGATGTTATTCCTTATAGTGAAGACCCCGTGGAATTTATCAAAAATGCTTTAAGTCCAGCAAAAGATGTTATCGTTAATATAACAGATGCTATGAAAAAAGAAGCTTTAGCCATTGTTAATGAAGATAATTTAAGTTTAGCCATTGGTAAAAAAGGAAGCAATATTAAACTAGCTAGTCGCTTAACTAAATATAAATTAGAAGTTAAAACTTTAGAACAAATTAATGCTGAGGGAAATAAAGAAGAATAAGTTAGGTGGTGTTTTACAATGAAAGTTAAAAAAATACCTTTAAGAATGTGTGTTGTAACAAGAGAAAAATTAGAGAAAAGAGAATTGTTACGAGTAGTTAGAACACCAGATAATGAAGTAGTTGTAGATTTAAGTGGTAAACAAAATGGTAAAGGTGCTTATTTGAAAAAAGATTTAGAAGTTATAAATAAAGCGCAAAAGAGTAAAATTTTAGATAGAGTATTAGAAATTGAAATACCGGATAGTGTTTATGAAGATTTAGTTAAAAATTTAGATTAGGAAGGTGAAAATTAATGAATGTTAAAGAATATGCCTTAAGTGTAGATTTATCAGTAGCAGAAGTATTAAAGAAAGCTCAAGAATTAGGAATTGAGGTTAAAAATGCCAATGACTTTTTAAATGATGATGATGTTATTATTTTAGATAATGCTATTAGTTTAATTAGTACGGATACCGAAACTACTTTAGAAGATGTGGAAGAAATAGATGATGTAGTTGAGTCAATTATTGATACTAAATTTACGAATATTAATGATGGAGAAAAGAAACAAAAGTTAAAGAAAAAGAGTCAAATTGCGGAAAATAAAGAAGAATATTTTAATAAAAGAAAAGAAATGTATAAACATAAAGAAAAATTGATGAAAAATCAAGAAGATGAAAATATTGTTCTTTATAAAGATAATATGACAGTTAGTGAATTAGCTACGGCTTTGAATATTAGTGGGCCGGAGTTAGTTAAAAAGTTAATTAGTTTAGGAGTTATGGCGAGTGTTAATCAAGCAGTAGATTATGAAACGGCTTCCTTAGTAGCTATGGAATATAACTTAGTTTTAAAAAGAGAAGAAACCCAAAATGTTGCTAATTTTGAAGAATATGAGGTTACTGATAAAGAAAGTGATTTGGAAAGTCGGCCACCAGTTGTAACAATCATGGGCCATGTTGACCATGGTAAAACTAGTTTGTTAGATTATATTCGGCATTCAAAAGTTGTTGATGGTGAGTTTGGCGGAATTACACAACATATCGGAGCTTATCAAATTGAACATAATGGCGAAAAGATTACTTTTATTGATACTCCAGGGCATGCTGCGTTTACGGAAATGCGGGCAAGAGGAGCAAGTGTAACTGATATTGTTATTATTGTGGTGGCTGCCGATGATGGTGTTATGCCTCAAACAAAAGAAGCTATTGACCATGCAATGGCCGCGAAAGTGCCGATAATCGTAGCCGTTAATAAAATTGATAAACCAGAAGCTAATCCAGAGCGAATTATGACTGAAATGAGTGAAGCAGGTATTACGCCTGAAGCTTGGGGTGGCGAATATCCTTTTGTTAATATTTCCGCTTTAACCGGTGAAGGTGTTGATTTATTATTAGAAACCATTCAAACAATTAGTGAGGTTAATAACTTTAGAGCTAATCCAAATAGATATGCGATTGGAACCGTTATTGAAAGTCGCGTTGATAAGAATATTGGAGGAGTAGCCTCTTTGTTAATTCAAAATGGAACTTTAAGAATTGGGGACCCTTTAGTTGTAGGCACAAGTTTTGGGAAAGTTAGAACGATGAAAAATGATTTAGGTGTTTCCATTGTTAGTGCTGGCCCATCAACGCCAGTCGAAATTACCGGTTTATCAAGTAATCCAAGTGCTGGTGATAGATTTATGGCTTTTGAAACCGAAACTGAAGCGAAAGAGATTGCTAGTAAACGCGAGGCTGCTCAAAAAGAGATTAAACAAAAGAGCACAAGTCTTACTTTAGATGATTTATTTAGTAAAATTAATGCTGGGCAAAAAACTATTAATGTCGTTTTAAAAGCCGATGTTCGCGGTAGTGAAGAAGCCGTTAAGAATTCTTTAGAAAAGATTGATGTCGAAGGCGTTAGAGTAAAAGTTATTCGGAGTGGAATTGGCACGATTACCGAAAGTGATGTTGTTTTAGCTAATGCTAGTGATGCAATTATTATTGGCTTTAATGTTAGTCCTTCAAATATAACTAAAGAAGTTGCTAAAGAATACAATGTTGAAATTAGATTATACACAATTATTTATAAAGTCATTGAAGAAATGGAAGCCGCTATGAAAGGTAAATTAGACCCAGAATTTGAAGAAAAAGAATTAGGGGAAGCTACCATTCGAAAAATATTTAAATTCTCCAAAGTTGGGAATATCGCGGGTAGTTATGTCAATGATGGAGTTATGAAAATGGGGGCTAATGCTCGATTAGTTCGCGATGGTATTGTGGTTTATGAAGGTAAAATTGCAAGTATTCAAAGAGAAAAAGATTCAGTTCGGGAAGTTAAAAAAGGTTTTGAATGTGGTATTACTTTAGAAAATTATAGTGATATTAAAGAAGGCGACATTATTAAAGCCTATGAGTTAGTTGAGGTAAAAAGATAGTGCGAAATATTAAGATTAGAAGAATTGAAGCCGAGATGGTACGAACTATAAGTGAGATTTTATTAGAAGAAGCGAGAGATTCAGTTATTAAAAATGTAACTATTACGGGTGCAAAAGTCGCTAATGATTTGTCGTATGCTAAAGTTTATTTTACATCTTTAAGTAATATGAGTCATAAGGATTTAGAAAAAAAAATGAATGAAGCTTCATCTTATATAAGGTTGATGTTAGCCGATAGAATGGATTTAAGAAATACGCCTAAATTAAAATTTTTATATGATGATTCGGTAGCTTATGGGGAAAAAATAGAGAAAATTTTACGAGAAATTAGTGAAGAAAAATAATGGATGGAATTATAGTTGTCAACAAAGAACCAGGTTATACTAGTCGAGATGTGGTTAATATTTTAAATAAAAAATTTAATACGAAAAAGATTGGGCATACAGGGACTTTGGACCCCTTAGCAACAGGTGTTTTAGTTGTTTGTATTGGAAAATATACTAAGTTAGTAGATAAAATAACCGCGGAAGATAAAGAATATGTCGCGACTATTAAATTGGGTGTGTCCACTGATACTTTAGATATTACGGGGAAAGTTTTACAGTCGGAACCGATTAAAGAGTTAGATGGCCAACAAATAAATGATGTTTTGGAGTCATTTTTAGGTAGTTATCTTCAAGAGGTTCCTAAATATTCGGCGGTTAAAATAGATGGTAAAAAATTGTACGAATATGCGAGAAACAACGAAGAGGTAGAGCTTCCTAAAAGAGAAGTGGAAATATATGAAATCGAGTTGCTGGAGTTAAAAAAAGATGAGATTAAATTTCGGTGTGTGGTTTCTAAAGGCACTTATATTCGTAGTTTAATTAAAGATATTTGTCAAAAGTTGAATGTTTTAGGAACAATGGCTAGTTTAGAAAGAACTAGACAAGGTATTTTTAAAGTGGATAATGCTTATACTTTAGAGGATATCAAAAATGATGGTTATCAACTTTTAAATATTAACGATATATTTAGTTATCCCCATTATGAGATTAATGAGGAAGAATATCAAAAGGTTTTAAATGGAGGATTTTTAAAAATTAATAAAGATGATGAATTTTTGATGATAGATTTTAAAAATCAGACAATAGCCATATATCAAAATGATGGTGAGTTTTTTCGAACTTATTTTAGATTATAACAAGAAGTTGATTCTTGTTTTTTTATGATTGCTAAATTTGACAAAGTTAAAAATATGTTGTATTTTAGGTAAATAAATTTCTTAGTAGGTGATAAAATGATTAATGAATATACACTTAAAATGCTATGTGAAAAGTATCAAGTATCAAGTGCTAAATTAGTTAATAAAAATAATAATATTTTAGATAAAGGGGAATATTTAGAAATAGATAAAACTTTGGATTATTTAGTTAATGAGTTAAAAATTAGTTCAGCCAAGATAGAAAAATGTCCAAGTATTTTATATTACAATGTTAATGTCATTAAAACTAATGTTAAGTTTTTAAAAAGTACCAACTTGCCTTTTACATATGTAGAAAAATGTTTACATATTTTAAGTGCTGAACCCGAAGAATTAAAGAAAGTATATGAATATGTATTAAAAAAATATGGTTTAAGAGCCTTGAAGAAAACTACTTCAATATTGGCTTGTCCTCAATCTATTATAGAGGATGTTGAAAAATTAAATATTAATGTCAATAATGTTTTATCATTAGCTACATCGATTAATTTTAATTATACAAATATAGAAGAAATTAAAAAATTAATAAAAAGTGAAGAATATAAACTTCATCCCGAATTATTTACATCTGAAACTTTATCTCGTGCCAATATAGAAGAGATTAAAGGAATGATAAATAGTGAAGAATATAAATCTCATCCTGAGTTATTTACCTCTCAAACTCTAGCTCATGCCAAAATAGATGAAATAAAAGGAATGATAAATAGTGAAGAATATAAATCTCATCCCGAGTTATTTAC
>CANQGB010000037.1 GCA_947600335.1 uncultured Bacilli bacterium
GAAACAAAGAAGGATTACAATGTAATCAAAGGAGAGGTACCAGATTTTGGATACGATGTCAAGTTAGCCATCATGGTGGATGGGACAAAGCAAACGGATATGCCAACCAGTCCAGTAGGTAAAGATGGCAAATATTATGATGTCAAAGTAAGTTGTACAAGTAGTAAGACCAAAGGCTTATGGGATTATAATGCTTGGAGGTTGAACTTAGATTACATTGAGAGTAATAGCAAATGTACTTTAACATTCACCTCATCAATGACTAAAGCAGATTATGATAAATACATTCAAGCAGGAGTGGCATTAAGAAGAAATACCTATCGTGGAAAAGATATAACATCCTTATGGAAAAGTGGAGACTTATATACCCAAATAAGTAATGGAACCTTTGCCGATGTCTATGTTGGTGACTATATTCAAAGTGAAAGAAAAGATGCTTTTAATAATAAGATTGTCTGGCTAATAGCTGATTTAGATAATTATTTAGGTAGTGGAGATACTAAAATTTTAACAGCACATCATGCCACGGTCATTCCGGCTTATAAGTTAGAAGATGCAAGAATGAATTCTACTGATATTGCTACTACTGGTTATAAAAATAGTGAGATGTATACAACAACTTTGCCAAAAGTATTAAGTACATATATTGAACCGGATTTTACAAAAGATGGAAAAAGTCATGTTTTAACGTATCAAAATTTAGTATCTACTGCAGCTAATAATAATGGGGTTAATAAATTTGGTCAAGCTAATGGTGCAGCTAATGGATGGGCATGGGATGAAAGAAAGCTCGATTTAATGGGTGAAGCTAATGTAGTTGGATCAATTATTACTTCATCTAGTCTTTTTGATATTGGAATTGATAGTCGGCAATACGCGATATTTCAATTAAGACCAGAACTTGTAGGTCAAGATTTAAATGGGAATAGATTTTGGTATTGGTTAAAAGCAGTTGGACTTTATAATTCATTTCTAGATATGACTGGCAATGGTGATTCACGTACCCGTAATGCTTCTGCTGCTAATGGTGTCCGTCCGAGATTCTTAATTGGATAACCTATTTACAATCGAAAATTTAAGTGCTAAAATAAGTTTAAATTATTGATGAAAGACATGACATTAAAAACCGTATTTCCAAGAGAGTTCATGGTTGGTGAAAATGAATAGTACCTTTTAATGTTACTACTTTCGGAAGAGGGACTAATCCTCCCCGGTGAAAACCGTTATCATAAATTAAGTAAAATAAAGGATGGTACCGTCTAATTGACTCCTAGGAAACTAGTGAGTCTTTTTTTATAGAAAGAGAGAAGGAAAAAAAGATGATAAATATTAAAGAAAATGAAGATTTAAGCAAATTAAATCATAGTTGTGCGCATCTAATGGCTCAAGCGATAAAACATTTATATCCCAATGCTTTATTTTGGGTTGGACCCGTAATTGCGGAAGGCTTTTATTATGATGTTGATTTAGGAGATATAACTTTAACCGATGAAATTCTAGATAATATTAGTCGCGAAATGAAAAAAATAAGTAAAGATGGCAAAAGAATTGTCCGGCATGAAATATCAAAAGAAGAAGCATTAGAAATGTTTAAAGCTGACCCTTATAAAATAGATTTAATCGAAAATTTAGATAAAGATGCAATTATTTCTTGCTATACTCAAGGTGATTTTACGGACCTTTGTCGCGGACCCCATGTAGAAAGTGTTAAAGAATGTAAATATTTTAAACTGCTTAAATTTAGTGGGGCTTATTATAAAGGGGATTCCAAAAATAAAATGCTTCAAAGAATTTATGGTATTTGTTTTAGAACCGAAGAAGAACTTAATGCTCATTTAAAAGAATTAGAGGAAGCTAAAGAAAGAGACCATCGGAAATTAGGTAAAGATTTAGAAATATTTATGACTAATGATTTAGTGGGTAAAGGTCTTCCAATGTATTTGCCTAATGGTTATATAATCTGGGAAACATTAGAAAATTATATTAAAGGTAAAGAAAAGAAATTAGGTTACCAACATGTTTTAACGCCACCTTTAGGTAGTGTAGAGTTATATAAAACCAGTGGCCATTGGGAACATTATCAAGAAAACATGTTTCCCAAAATGGAAGTTGATGGCGAAGAATTTGTATTAAGACCAATGAATTGTCCTCATCACATGATGATTTATGAAAATAGTATTCATTCTTATCGGGATTTACCTATTCGAATTGGTGAGATTGCGAGAGATTGCCGATATGAAGCGAGTGGGGCTTTAAAAGGTATTGAAAGAGTTCGGTCTTTTTGTCAAAATGATGCCCATTTATTTGTTACGCCAGAACAAATTGAAAGTGAGTTTTCCAGTGTAGTCAATTTAATTTTGGAAGTATATAAAGAGTTACATATTACTAATTATCGCTTTGAACTTTCTTTAAGAGATAAAGAAGACAAAGTTAAATATCATCCTGATGATGCGATGTGGGATAAAGCCGAAAATATGCTTCGCAAAGTTTTAGATGATTTAAAAATTGATTATGTCGAAAAAATTGGCGAAGCCGCTTTCTATGGACCTAAGTTAGATGTTCAAGTTAAACCAGCAGTAGGTAATGAATATACTTTATCAACTTGCCAATTGGATTTTTGTTTACCGGCTAAATTTAATTTAACTTATGTCGATGCTGATGGAGTGAAAAAAACACCAGTTGTTCTTCACCGCGCAGTTTTTGGTAGTATTGACCGGTTTATTGCTTACTACTTAGAAGAAACTAAAGGCGTTTTACCAATGTGGCTTGCTCCAGTCCAAATAAACATTATTCCAGTAAATCTAGAATACCATTTAGATTATGCTGATAAGATTTATCAAAAACTAAAAGAGTTAGATATTCGTTCTAGTTTAGATGGTCGAAACGAAAAACTGGGTTATCGGATGCGCGAATCGGTCATGAAAAAAATTCCAGTTACCGTGATTATTGGCCAAAAAGAAGTTGATGAAGAGACTATTAGTTACCGGCTATATGGTACGGAAGAAACAACTACGGTTACGGTTAATGAATTTATAAAATATGTTCAAGACAGAATAAACAATAAAGAATAAAATTATGAAAAGGAGTTCGAAAGAGCTTCTTTTTTAGTGTCTCAAATTAAATAAGTTCACTTAAAGTTCAAAAAAGTAACACAAAAAAATCAATTTTTTAGAATAAACTTAAGAACGAAAGAACGGAAAAAATGATAAATGTTTTTGAAAGAGTCGAAGAAAAATATCTTTTAACACCTGATAAATATCATCAGTTATTAAAAAAAATAGATAACTATTTAGTTAAAGATAATTATTTTCAAACGACTATTTGTAATATTTATTTTGATAGTTCGGAAAATGATTTAATAATTAATTCTTTAGAAAAACCTATGTTTAAAGAAAAGGTGCGGTTGCGCAGTTATGGCATTCCCGATTTAAAGGATGAAGTATTTTTGGAAATTAAGTCAAAATATAAAGGCATTGTCGGGAAAAGAAGAATTAGGTTAACTTTAGAAGAATTTAATAATTTTTTAAAAACTAAGAAACTTTTAAATTCGAGTCAAATTGCTCGGGAGTTAACTTATTTAGTTGATTATTACCAATTAAAACCCAATTATTATATTGCCTATGACCGAGAAAGTTATGTTGGAGTTGATGATTCCGGTTTACGCATTACTTTTGATACGAATTTACGCAGTCGAAGAGAAGACTTAGCTTTGGAATATGGGGATGCTGGGAAAATGTTTTTTCCTGAAGCAATGTACATCATGGAAATTAAAACATTAAATGCTTTACCCCTTTGGTTATCAAAAACTTTAAGTGATTTAAATATTTATCCGGCAACATTTTCAAAATATGGTAGCATTTATCAAAAAGAAAGAGAGGCTTATTTATGTTAACCAGTTTATTTACCGAGTCTACAAGTAATATTAGTTTGATTAAGATTGTAATTTGTACGCTTGTTAGTTTAGTTTTAGGCTTTATTATTGCATTTACGCATAAGAAAACATCGAAATATAGTCAAAATTTTTTAATTACTTTGACCATTTTACCAACCTTAGTGGAGATAGTTATTTTGATGGTTAATGGTAATTTAGGGACATCTATTGCTATTTTAGGAGCATTTAGTTTAGTTAAGTTTCGGAGTTTACCGGGAACTTCGAAAGAAATATTGAGTGTCTTTTTTGCCATGGCTATTGGTTTGGCAACCGGAATGGGCGAGATATTTTTTGCCAGTGTCATGACCATAATTATTTGTGGAGCCATCTTGTTATTTAGTTATTTGCCAGTATTTAGAACTAATCCTCATGATAAAATTTTAAAGATAACTATTCCTGAAAATTTAGATTATTCGCAAGTATTTGTAGATATATTACAAAAATATACAAACAGTTATACTTTAGAACAAGTTAAGACCACTAATCTCGGTAGTTTATTTGAACTAAGTTATCGAATTAGTTTAAAAAAAGAAGTTAATGAAAAAGAATTTATCGATGATTTACGCATCCAAAATGGCAATTTAAAAATTATGTTAAGTCAAAATATTAATGAAATGGAAATGTAACAATGAAAAAAGAAAAAAAGATAGGCATGCTTCTAGTCTTAGTTGTTATTGTTTTGCTAGGAGTTGTATTTTATTTAAAACCAAAGACTGAAAAAAATGCCAGTGTTGAAGCTATTGACATGGCAATCAATCCCGATAATGGTGATGAAGCAATCGATTGGTCTTTGTATACTAATCAATCTTATACTTTAACGAAAAGCATAACCATCACTGAATCAGGTACTTATAATTTAACTGGGACAATTGCGGATGGCCTCATTAAAATAGATACTACGGGAGTCGTAAAATTAGTTTTAGATAATGTCACTATTGAAAATAGTAAGGGTCCAGCTATATTTGTTGCGAATGCCGAGGATGTAGTGATTAATTTGGTGGATGGTAGTACCAATACTTTAAGTGATGGAACAAATTATGAAGGCTATGCGAGTGATGAAGTAGGAGTTATTTTTAGTCACGATGATTTGACTTTTGAAGGAAATGGAACTTTGATAATTCAGGCTAATTTGGAAGATGGAATAGTGAGCAAAGATGATTTGAAATTTGTAAATGGTAACTATGAAATAACTAGCTTAGATGATGGTATTCGTGGTAGTGATTCGGTTTATATCGTGGATGGAGAATTCACAATTAAAGGGAGTGGTGATGGAATTAAGTCAACCAATGATACAGATAGTTCCAAAGGCTTTATCTTAATTGATGATGGAACTTTTAAAATTGATGCCTTATCCGATGGAATAGAATCGGTTAGCAAATGTTTAATTTCGAATGGTGATTTTAATATTACAACCGGTGATGGTAGTCAAATAACTAGTCAAGATAATAACTGGGGTTTCTGGAATCAAAATATTAAAACAAGTGATACACCTAGTGCAAAAGGAATTAAAGCCCAAGATAATTTAGTTATCGAAAATGGTACTTTGGTTATTGATTCGGCTGATGATGCCATTCATTCTAATAATTATGTGGGTATTAAAAACGGGGAGATTACCATTAAAGCTGGTGATGATGGTATCCATGCTGATAATGAATTGATTATTGATGATGGCATTATAAAAATTCAAAAAAGTTATGAAGGTTTAGAAGCCGCGAAAATGACAATCAATAATGGCCAAATTGAGGTGAATGCCAGCGATGATGGTATTAATGTAGCTGGTGGAAATGATAGTTCGGCCTTAAATCGCAAGGGAGCAAATAATTTTACTACGGCAACTAATAATGTTTTAACTATTAATGCTGGTGAGATTTATGTAAACTCCCAAGGTGATGGAATTGATATCAATGGTAGTGGTTATATTAATGGAGGAAACATCACCGTCGATGGTCCAACTGATAATGGTAATGGTGCTCTTGATTATGATGGTAGTCTAGTTGTCAATGGTGGGGCCTTAATCGCTGGTGGTTCAAGTGGCATGGTCCAAAGTACCAGTAGTAATTCCCAAGTTTATAGTGTGCTTCTTAATTTTACCTCTACTTTAGGCATAGATGATAAAGTAACTATTACAGATGAAAATAACGAAACGATTATAACTTATGAATCTTTAAAAAACTTTTCTTCCTTACTCGTAGTTAGTCCTTATTTTGTAAAGAATAAAACTTATACGGTAAAAATAAATAATCAAAACTGGACAACATTTACCATAAGTAGTATTACAACAACGGTGGGAGAAACTGCCAATATGGGTGGCAATGGTCCTCGTCAACCTGGTGGTAATCAACTGCGCCGATAAATCCTGAATAAGGATTTTTTTCTTTACAAAATATTTAATATTATTTTAAAAACAATAAAAATGGAAAATAAAAAGGTTTTGACTTGATGAAAATAGTTTGCTAGAATATTATCCTCAAGTAGGGGATTTTTATGGATACTTTGAATTTAACCAGCAAACAACTGAATCGTTTAGAAACTTTAAATTTAGATAAAGGTGTTACTAATAGTGAAGCTAACCTTTACTTATGGTCTAGAGGTAACGAAAACACGCAAGTTATTAAAAGCTTTTATCGAAATGATACGAAAATGTTTTATAACAAATTGTGGATTATTAGAAATTTAATAAAATATCAAGATATGATGCCAGCAGAATACATTATACCGAAGCGCTTTTTTGCTTTAAATAATACATTAAATGGTTATATGATGGATTATGTGTCGGGAACTAATTTGGCTGTTTTACTAAAAAATGAAGAAATTCCATTAAAAGAAAAGTTAAATTATTTAAAAAAAGTTTTAAAAATAATTGAAAAAACTGAGCATATTGCTTTATTTAATAATCAGATATTTTTAGGGGATGTGCATGAAGGTAATTTTTTGTTAGATTCCAAAACTAATAAAATTAAAGTTGGCGATTTAGATTCCATGCAAATAGCCCATTCCTTTGCACCAGTTTCTCGTTATCTATGTTATAACTTATGTGTAAGATATTTTCCTTATAAATACCCTCGAGAAAATCATTGTTCCCGCAATTATCGGCAAAATCACAATACGACTTATTTATCTTTTGTTTACATGCTTTTAAATGCGATTGCAAAGGACAAGATAAGTATTTTAGGATTAGATGAATATTATAAATATGTGCGTCATTTAGAAATTGTGGGAATACCACCTGAAGTTGTTCAAGCCTTAACTGATATTTATTCTAATAATGACAATCATTTTGAACAAGATTATTTAGATGAATTTTTAACCGTTCCAGAAGAAAAGTTGCGTTATTATAAAACATTTCGTTGAAAAATATAGTTGCCTTATTGTATAATTATTTTTAGGAAAATAAGTAGAGTAGTTAGGGGGCAAGAGCATGGTTTCATATGAAAAAATAAATCAATTTTTTACTGAGAAAGAATTAGATATCTTAACGAGATTTGATGATTATGCACGGTCGATAATGATTATTAGTCGGGTTTATAAAGATAAATGTGATAAGTCAGGAAATAAAGCATGGGGTCATTTACTTAGAGTTAGCAATAATCTTGAATCGTTAGAAGAAAAAATTATAGGTTTACTCCATGATTTGATTGAAGATGAAAATGGGGCTTATTGTACCATTAACGATTTACAACAATTAGGGTATGATCCTTTAATTACCGAGACAGTCAATTTATTATTTTATGATAAAACTAAATTTAATAGTTATCATGATTATATAACTAATATAATTTTAAGTAATAATATATATGCGATACGAACTAAAATTGCCGACATGCATGATAATTTATCGCCTTGGCGCTTAAATATGTTGCCCGAAGATTTACGTGCCAGATTAAAACTCAAATATGAAACGGAACTTCCCCGTTTAGAAATGGCTTTATTGCGGTTAGATATTAGACAAATGAAAAGAGGATTAAGTAATGATAGATATAAAGCTTATTAGAGAAAATAAAGATTTAGTAATTGATAATATTAAAAAGAAATTTCAAGAAGAAAAAATACCTTTAGTAGAAGAAATTTTAACTTTAGATAAAAGAGTTCGCAAATTAAAATTAGAAGGCGATAATTTAAGACAAAAAAGGAACTCTATTAGTGAAACTATTGGCGAATTAATGAAAAATAAAATGGTTGAGGAAGCTAATTCCAAAAAAGAAGAAGTTAAAAAAATTAATGAAGAATTAATCAATATTGAAAAAGAAGAGGAAGAATTAGCTGTTCAAATTCGCGAAAAAATGTTAGTTATTCCCCAAATAATTGATGAAAGTGTTCCGATTGGTAAAGATGATTCCGAAAACCAAGAGATTGAAAAATTTGGTGAACCTTTAGTTCCCGATTATGAAATACCTTATCATGCCGATATTATAGAAGCGTTAAACGGTTTAGATAAAGAAAGTGCTGGTCGAACTAGTGGCAATGGTTTTTATTATCTAATGGGTGATATTGCTAGATTACATTCGGCGATGCTTAGTTATGCCAGAGACTTTATGATTGAAAAAGGCTTTACTTACTGTGTACCCCCATTTATGATTAGAAGCGATGTAGTTACAGGTGTTATGTCTTTTAAAGAAATGGATGCTATGATGTATAAAATTGAAGGGGAAGATTTATATTTAATTGGAACCAGTGAACATTCCATAATTGGTAAGTTTAAAAATCAACTTATTGATGAGGCCAAGTTACCTATAACATTAACATCTTATTCTCCTTGCTTTCGGAAAGAAGTGGGGGCTCATGGGTTAGAAGAACGTGGTCTTTATCGGGTTCATCAATTTGAAAAACAAGAAATGGTCGTTTTGTGTAAGTTAGAAGACTCAATGAATTGGTATAATAAAATGTGGAAATATACCGTTGATTTCTTTAGAAGCTTAGATGTTCCTGTTAGAACTCTTGAATGTTGTAGTGGTGATTTAGCTGATTTGAAAGTTAAATCTTGTGATGTTGAAGCTTGGAGTCCAAGACAAAAGAAATATTTTGAAGTTGGATCATGTTCTACTCTAGGTGATGCTCAAGCTAGACGTTTAAGTATTCGGGCTAAGGGGGAAAATGGTAATTATTTAATAGCAACTTTAAACAATACGGTTTTAGCTTCTCCAAGAGGATTAATTGCTGTAATTGAAAATAATTACCAAGAAGATGGGAGCATATTAATACCCAAAGCATTGCAACCTTATATGGGTGGAATGACAAAAATAGAGAAAAAAGATTAGTTAGTTATTAATAGAAGTATATTAAAGATTATTTCCAAAACTGAGGGGATTAATGTTAATACTTCTTTTTTATTTGTTTACTGAATTAAATAAATTTATAGTGACATTTATAGTGACATTTATAGTGACATACGGTAATTATAATGGAGGTAAAAATTAATGTTAGGATTATTAGAGGATAAAAGAAATGAATTTAAAATTAAACTTACAGACAATCTGGAAAAAGAAGTAATTGCCTTTTTAAATACTGAAGGTGGAAACATATTTATAGGAATTGATGATAAAGGAAACATTAATGGGGTAACTGGTAATATTGATTTATTGCAAAGAACAATAAAAGATAGAATAAAGGATAACATTATGCCTTCAACTTTGGGACTATTTGATGTTGTTGTTAATGAATTAAAAGGAAAAAAATATATTCAAATTGTTGTAGCAAAAGGTGCAGAAAGACCATATTATTTAAGGGGAATGGGGATGACTCCAGATAGTTGTTTCATTAGAGTAGGATCAGCTGTTGAAAGTATGAATGGAGAAACGATTCTTAATTTATTTTCAAAACGTGCTAGAAATTCTTTAAAAAATATAAAGTCACCAAAACAAGATTTAGAATTTAAAACATTAAAAATATATTATCAAGAAAACGGTTTTGAACTAAATGATAATTTTTTAAAAAAATTAGATTTTTATGATGATAATGATGACTTTAATTATATTGCTTATTTACTTTCAGACAATAATAATATATCAGTACAATTTGCAAAATATGCTGGAGATGATGTTTATAATTTGATAGAAAATGAAGATTTTGGTTTTTGTTCTTTAATTAAAATAACAGACAATATTTTAAATAAAATTATGATAGAAAATAAAACCTATACAAAAATAGAAACTCCAGTTAGAAAAGAAATAAAAATGTATGATTATAACGCAGTAAAAGAATTGATTACTAATGCCCTTATCCATAACGATTGGTGTAATGGTTATTCTCCAAAATTTGAAATGTTTGATAATAAGCTAATTATATCTTCAAACGGAGGTATACAAGAAGGAGTTAGTCAAGAAGAATTTTTAGAAGGTTTTTCTAATCCTAGAAATCCAGAATTAATGAGAATTTTTAGAGATTTAAATTTTGTGGAACAATTTGGAACAGGAATACAAAGAGTATTAAAAACGTATGATAAAAGTATATTTGAATTTTTTCCTAATCACATAAGAGTAACAGTACCTTTTAATAATAATGTATTTAAAGCTAACAATGAAGTTTCAGAAAATGTACCATTTAAATCACTTAATAATTTACAAAAATCAATTATGAAATTAATAATGGACAAACCATCAATAACTCAAGAAGAACTGGCCAGATTACTAGATGTAAATAAAAGGACTATTATAAGAAATTTTAAAATGCTTATTGAGTGTAATTATATTGAAAGAGTGGGCGCCAATAAGAATGGTTATTGGAAAGTTAATCATAAGTTATAAATAAATGCAATTATATAAAATCAAAAATAAGTAACGTATTATAAACTTTTGGTGCATATTGAGACTATAAGAAATACAGTTTTAGTTCTCCAAGAGGATTAATTGCTGTGATTGAAAATAATTACCAAGAAGATGGAAGCATATTAATACCCAAAGTATTGCAACCTTATATGGGTGGAATGACAAAAATAGAGAAAAAAGATTGTTAGTTTTTAAAAGAAGTATATTAAAGATTCTTTCTAAAACTGAAGAAAATTAATAATACTTCTTTTTTACTTTGTTTGATGAAATCAAACAAAAAAACCACACGTTTTACGTGTGTGATTCGAAAAGCAGAAGCGTGGCAATTCGGA
>CANQGB010000038.1 GCA_947600335.1 uncultured Bacilli bacterium
AAAGGTAATCCTGCATCAGCCGCTAAACCAAGTCCGGTGGCAACGTAGATCTCCTCTGACTTCTCAAGACCCATAAATGACCCATTTTCGATGATGTCGTCTATAGGATTTATAAGCTCAACGTCTGTATCAAAGTAAATTCCGCCGTTTTCATAGAGTATCTTAAAACGCGCATAATCGCTGACAAACGCCCACATTTTGGCTTTATATGCCTCGCGGACATAGTCGCAACAGTTGACGTCGAAGCTAGTCTCATCCCAGCGCCTTATTTCATAGTCGGGACAATATTTTTTCCAACTTTCAATACATTTGTTGGCAAGTTCAGTCAAAGGGGTCCCGCCAAACCAACAGTAATGGATTATTTTAGGAATCATATATTTCTATCTTACACCCTTCATTTTTTATAAAACAATTTCATTTTTTAAATAATCAGTTCATGCCAAAATGTCCTCTTGCTTATATCCCACGCTTCCGCCACAACCTGATCCATATCGTAATATTTATACTCCGCGAGCCTTCCGCCGAAGACGACGTTTTTCTCGGCGTCGGCGAGTTTTTTGTATTCGGCATAAAGCTTGCTGTTTTTCTCGTCGTTGACCGGATAATACGGCTCGTCACCTGGTTTCCATTCGCTACTGTATTCGCGGCTGATAACGGTTTTTGGCAGGTCATTTCCCTGCTCGTCCTTGCCGAATTCAAACCATTTATGCTCGATGATCCTCGTCCACGGAGTTTCATGGTCTGTATAGTTGACCGCCGCGTTTCCTTGAAAGTTGGGCTTGTCGAGCAGCTCCGTCTCGAACCTGACCGAACGGTACTCCAGATAGCCGAGTTTATATCCGAAATATGCGTCAATAGGACCGGTATATACGACCGTTTCAGCTAGCTTGTCAAGCTCCGCTTTATGCTCAAGATAATCAACGCCGAGGCGCACCTCTATGCCGTCGAGCATATTCTCGACCATCTTCGTATATCCGCCAATCGGGATACCCTGATAGAGCGCGTTGAAGTAGTTGTTGTCAAATGTGAATCGCACAGGCAGACGTTTGATAATAAATGAAGGGAGGTCTTTGCAGTCGCGCCCCCACTGCTTTTCGGTGTAGCCTTTGACGAGCTTTTGATAAATGTCGGTGCCGACGAGCGAGATTGCCTGCTCCTCTAAATTCCGAGGATTTGTGATTCCCGCCGCCTTGCGCTGCTCGTCTATTTTTGCGGCAGCTTCTTCCGGAGTAATCGCTCCCCACATTTTGTTGAAGGTGTACATATTGAACGGCAACGAATAAAGTTCGCCTTTGTAGTTCGCGACGGGGCTGTTCGTGAATCGGTTAAATGTTGCGAAGCGGTTGACGTATTCCCATACGGCCTTGTTGTTCGTGTGGAAGATGTGTGCGCCGTATTTGTGTACGTTGATGCCCTCGACACGTTCGGTGTAGACGTTGCCGCAGACGTGCGGGCGCTTGTCGATCACCAGCACGGACTTCCCTGCGGCATGGGCAAGGTTGGCAAACGTCGCGCCGTATAATCCGGAGCCCACTATTAAATAATCGTATTTCATAAAAACTCCTAACATATGTATTTGACTTTAATTTTCTTTAAAACCATGCTCACGGCAAGTGCAATGGAAAAAGTTATTGCTATTCTGCTGAAGTAAAGCAGTGCGGAACCGATATTGGTAACAAACACTGCACTCCCAAATGATGCTGTTACAACGTTTAAGATTATATAATTCCAAGTGTCGGAATACAGATATAAGCCAAGTGTATTTGCCCTTATAACTTTAAACAACCGCCATTCCGTAATATTTGTCTTTGATAAAAAGTAACTTATCGAGTAAACAAGTCCACAACCAAATACGGCGCAAATATATCTGCCACATCTTTCTAAAACAGAGCATATGGGTAAAGTCTCAGCCCAATCTGAAAGTAATTTCCTTAATAATCCAGAGCACAGAAAAACTATAATAAATAAAATAATAGTCCTTGGTCTCTTTTTCAGATTTGCATTTATATTCTCTCTGTAATCTTCAAAACGGTAACCAGCATAAAACCAAAGAGCATAGTATAGAGCATTACTTACAATGCCGATAGGAATAAAAACGCTTGCATATGAAGCAACAAACAGACTCAGCGCTATACCCCCCGCTGAATTCCTCAGGGTCTTTTCAAGAGCATATATTATTATAAAAATAACAAAAAGCACCGGTAAAAACCAAAGATGAGTATTTCCTTGCACAAGCACTTGTCCAACGACAACATCTTTAAATATATTTCCAGAATTGCTGTAATATCCGGAAATATATTTCAGCGGTACAGAATAGGACAGAGTAACAACAATAAACGGCAATAAAAGCTTTTTTGCCTTATCTGTAATTAGGCTCTTATAAGAGTTGTACCCCCCCCCGTAGAATTTTTCAGTTTATACAGTGCTCCGCTTAAAGCCATATAAAGTGGCATATGAAAAAGGTAAATAGCTGACGTCACATAGCTGACCAAGCGGTATAAAATACTCAATCTCGGCAAAGCATAGCTTGTATAATCACAGCCGCCGTATGAACTTTCTATATTGATATATGTACAGTGCCCAATTATCACCAATAATGTCACAACGACTCGAAGCACGTCATATTCTGTTACATTTTTTCTCAAATAAGTGCATTCAATACTTTTATCTGCATTCATATTCTTTGTTGTTCCTTTTAGTTAAACATTCTTGCGCACTGCAACTCTATGCTCTCAAGCAAAGAGACCAATATAGCTCGTCTTACTTCTTACATGATACTAAACTATAAATATTAGTTATCACGACAATAACTGAATTTATCGGACACATTCGTGAACCGTTTTGATAATTACTTTTAACTTCTTTCAATCTTTTTCATCTTTGCAAGCCAGAACAGTTCCACAGGCAGATAAATCCGATGCTTTAACAGCCATAGTTTTATTTTAACGCTTTTCTGATCACAGCAATTCAAATCAATGTTTTGCAGTACCTTTCTGAAATCTGGAGATTTCAACACGCTCCGCGTCATTCGCAGTCTCTCCGAGTTGCTATGTTCGCTGTCTTTTTCGCTGAAATAGGCCAATTTCACTCCATTGACCATTTCTACAAAATACCGATAACAAAACGCCGTGCAGATCTCTCTACCACCCCAAAGCGACTCGTACATCATTTCCATAGCGTGACGAACTGAATCCACCGCATCAGGACGATATCGATGCGTGATGGAGTCTGGATTCTCGTAGTAATAGTACGACACCGCATCTGTAAGGGCGACTCTTTTGCAACGCTTCAAAATCCGGAGGTTAAATTCCTGATCTTCTATTGGGACGCGCTCGACAGTAAATAGAGTGTTCTTAACGACTTCTGTGCGGAATAGTTTTCCAACTGAAACAAAGTCAAGACGAGGCAACCTGCAAAGAGGGCTCGTATTATTGAGCAAAAGCATTTTTTGAACATCTTTCAAATGCTCTTGCTCGTAAAGAATATAATCTTGTCCTTTTTCGTCCTCTACCGACAGTGATTTTCCATCTGCAGACATAATTACTTTTCCATAACATATATCTATGTCTTGCCGGTCAGACAGCTTTACAGCATATGTCAGCCATTCGGCAGGAACAAAGTCATCGGTATCAACAAAGCAAATGTACTTGCCCGTAGCCTTTGAAATACCACAGTTTCGTGCCGCCCCTATTCCGCCATTAGTCTGATGAAGCACAGTTATACGCGGATCCATTTGGCAAAGGTCATCCATCTCCGTGCCAATAGAAACTGCACTGCCGTCATCCACAATAATCATTTCTGTGTTTTCATAGTCCTGACAAAGAAGGCTATTGATACATTTACGGAATAATTCCATCGGAGGATTGTATGCAGGAATAACAATGCTCACCTTAGGACCAACCATCATTTTGTCTCCATTCTCTCACATAATTTCTAAATTTCAACAAATCCAAACACATATAATTTAAAATCTGAATTCATAGATGTGGGTTCCGCCTGACCACCGTAACATCATTGTACAAAGAGCCCAAAATACAACTACTGTCAAATATAGGATAAGTGTTTTCTGTCTTTGTCCTTTTCCCTGTGCAGCATAAGGAATCAGCAAAACAAGAAAAATATCAAAATAGGCAGAAAGTCTGTTTCCGTATATAGTATTCATTGTGTTAAAAATTATTAAGTAAATCAATGTCCCACATATTGCCGCGCTGCGAATCGACGTAATTTTAGAATCATCAAAATATTTGTAATGTCTCAAATAATAGCATGGAACAGCTATTTTTCCGATCCAGCACAGCTGCATAGCTATATAACCTATGGAAAAAGACGATTCTACAAACCACTCCTGCTTACCACTCTTATAAAGGAAAATATCAGCATATGAGATAAACCTTTCACTCATCAGTCCCATTGAATTTAAAAGTTCAAAAACAGGAGTCGCTAAAACCGGTATCAAGATAACAGCAGCATATATTGCAATATATGCCCAGCGTTTCAGCTTCATCGTCGAGGCTTTGCATAGTGTAAAAATTGACAAAATGCCGATAATTCCAGACTTATGGAAAAATAATGCCACAGCAAAGCATACGATAACTTTTACGTTGATTTTCGTTTTATTTTGAAATAAATACGCAGCGCCGAGCAGAATGAAAGCGCACGCAACCGACTGGCGCATCATATTCAGCGTATTGTTATAGAAGCAAAACAAGTACGTTGCCATTGCCAGCGCAAGTGATATTTCTTTGCGCATTTGAAGTGCAGCGAGCATTATTGGACCAATCGTGAGGAACTGAATCATAAAGAGCAACAGTCCCGCATCGGTTGTAATCCGCGAGCAGATATATACCAGAAACATATAGAGATATTCAGGCGCCATATCCAACGCCTTGCAACAATCCGTAAAAGAATGGATGCCAGAAGACGTTGCTGTATGCATACCTTGTATAATATATCCGCTCACATCAAATCCTACGCTATCGGCACGAAAACCTGCCAACAAACAAGGAATCAAAACAGCGATAAAAAACACAATCTTCCTAATAAAGCTTGCCTTGGGACCATAATTGTACAATTTCTGTCCAACCCAGAACAGTAATATCGAACTAAAAAATGTAACTAAATATATAACTGCTGATTCAAATATATCCAACGCTTAGGCTCCTCTATATATCTTTTATGCCCTTATTATTAGTCCTGCTTTTTCGGCATATATTTTTCATTTTTGCCAAGTCGTAAATTTACCGCATCTTTGATTGCGTCCCGACACATTCTCCTGTGTTCTTTGCTCCTGCTCCTGAAAATAGATGCCAAAACCGTACAACGGCGAATATACTTTTCTATAATGGCGGCATAATAATATCTCTTTGAAAAATGCATATGGATCATATCTATCCAGTTTCGAGTATCATAGTAATCCTTCCATGATGATCTTCGATCTTTTCCGATGTCATGATGCATCACGCTTGACGATACACAATAAATCTCTCCTACCGCTTTCAATCGCAAGGAATATTCGGTATCATCAAAATAGATAAAATATTCTTTTTTCGGCAGGCCGATTGCTTTTGCAGCTTCTTTTGATATTGCCGCCCCAACAAAAGTAAGTACATCGACTTTGAAATTATCCTGCCGATATTCCTTAGGTGTGCTGAACTTTAGACTGACACGAAACGGACCTTTTTTGATCAGGCATCTGTGGCCTACTTCATATTTATCATGATTCAATATTGCAGTACATAAGGCGGAAATACGTTTATCTGTCATATTTTGATAAGCCATATTTAGCTTCTCAAATACATCAGGTTCGGCATAGGCATCATCATCTGCTAAAAACAAAAAATCACAGTCTAATTTGAGCCCTTCCTCCATACCGCGGTTAAATCCTCCAGAGCCTCCGGTGTTTTCCGAAAGGCGGATAACCATCTTCTGATACTTGTCAGTAGTAACCGACTTCCATTGCGCAAGATATTCTTTTGTTCCATCATTACTTGCGTTATCGACAACTAAAATATACTTGGGCGGCATTGTTTGCTGATCATATTTTTCTAACGCGATTTTTAAGCAAGCAAGCCGATTATAGGTGACTAAAATAACTGCAAGTCTAAGTCCTTGTTCATTCATAATTTAAATTTCTCCTTTATGATCTATCAAATTTTCTCAATAGATCGACTATCTGGATATACGGAAGCGGAAGTCTAAAAACACTTTTTAGGAATGGTGCTTTACAACCGTTGTTCAGAAAGTCATTTATAAGACACTTAGGTCTGAACAGATACCAACTAAAGCTGTGTTCCGCCACCAAAGAATGTTTGATAACATTGAGGAAGGAAAACCTACGCAATTCCTTAATCGTCTTGTTGCTCATATGTTTAACGAACTGACGGTAAGCCGCCGAACAAGAAAACGGATCAGTTTCTATTTTTAAAGATTTATCTAAATGTTTAAAATCTCGAACAAAATCACATGCCGCATCCTGCAGAGAAATAATATGTCTCATTGAATCTGTACTCTGTTCCGGCGGAAGGACCTTGCAAATATATGTTCCATCATCATTTTTAGCATAATGACTCGCTGAACCGTCAGCCGACATAAAAAACAGCTCGAACAAGTCTGTTGCACCCATTATGCACTGGAAGATCTCATGATTAAAGTCGTTGTCAAATAAATAAGCGTTGGAACTTATTGGATACTTCACGGTTTTATCATATCTTCCCATATAATAACCCAACATTTTTTCATCAGGAAAAATATCCTGAAGTGATGCCTGTATCGTCCCATGCCATCCAACATCACATACTGCCATTGGGCCGGAAAAGTCTACCTGTGCTAAATATCCTCTGATATTCTTCCTCTGCTCTTTTGAAAAACTGACAATTAAAGGCTTGATATAACTAAAAAGACCTTCTGCTTTATCCTGAGATAAAGAGGTTGCTGTTTCATCTGGGAATATTCCTTGCTCTTGAAGATGCCCTAATATATCATCAGGTATTCCACAGGTGATCAATAGTTTTCTAACGGTGAAATCTGCACGATTCGTAGTAACAAGACACAGCAATTCGGATAGATTTTTCGCCTGCCATAATCTGGGACCACTCGTTGCTCTTCGAGACACCTGAATAACTGCGCTCTTGATGCTTTTCTCCTTGTAAATATTGAAACCTCTTTGTAAAAAATATCCCTCCCTAGCTAAAAAGAATACTTTTTCGATGCGTTCCTTTTCCACCTGTTCTGTAACCCACTTGCAGTATCCGTACAAAATAGGTCCGATTGCTGCATATCCAAGTCTTGTGTAAAAATCATCATAGCGTTCAATGTTATTTTTTATCAATGAGTCAATGACTGAATAGGACAACTTGCCTTCATTTTTCTCTTGCTCAAACTGCTTTTTATTAAAATATCTTATTTTCTTTTTTGCTGTATTACCAATCAGCACAGCGTGAATGCCATGCTGACGCGGAGCTAAGTAGTCCCCTTTTAGAGAATCACCAATGTGCAACAAATCTTTTGAACTTAACTTTTCTTTGTTTAATACAAAATCAAACAAACTTCCATCAGCCTTATTTTTTCTTTCTTGTGCAGATATATAAAGATGTTTCCAACCTTTGTAGCCCGCATCTTGCAAAAGCTGCTCAATCGTCTCCGCGGGTAAATACATATCTGAAATCAAAATAATTGGAATATTGCGGGACAAACACAGGTCGTATATTTTACCAACGGCATCATTTCTCTGACATACCCCATGCTCCAACCTTTGTTCTTCTTCAATTAACCATTGTTTTTCATCTTCGTTTAATTCATCTATATTTTCATAAATTTCATATAAATTAACCTCTTTGTATTCCAACCTATTGACTGCTTTTTTCTCAGCATTCTTACGAATGTAATATATTGGTTCAATTCGCCCATACCTTTGGCAAAAATGCTTTTCTAACAGCATAAATACATCTGAGGAATTAGAAACGTTTCGTTTCAGCAGTGTATCAAAAACATCAAAAGATACAACTTTACATGATGAATTACAGATCATTTCACAGATTTCGTCCGACTTCTTGGCAACCAGTTTGGTTATATATTCTCTTGTCCATCTTTTGAATTCCATAAAATAAACCCCATAATCATAAGATCTTTGCATATTACCGTGTCACTAATTCATAAAACCGCAGATATTTTCTTTCATCATGTTCATATTAATTTTTTAGAATATCTGCACAAGCCATTTCCAACAATTCGGTCGGAAAACTTTGCAAGATTTTTTATTTTCATACACAGACGGTTTCGGTATAATATAGCATCAGCTTAATTGCTTCTTTTGAGATGTCATATTTGGCATACATGCCATTGTTAATTCTTTCTATTGAACTTTTCTGCAAAATATTGTCCGCCCATTCTTTTGCCGAGCAAGTAAGCGATAGACTCAATGTGCTGTCCAAAACTTTAGCATCATCCGGCACTCTGCTTGACACTATCGTTCTCACTCCGCAAAACTGTGCTTCTACTGCAACCATTCCGAGTCCTTCATATCTTGACGGAAAGACAAACACATCCATTGCTTGGTACAGCCTGCTCACGTCGTTTCTGTTGCCCAAGAATAGTATTTGCTTTGTTGAATTAAGTTTACTGGCTTTTTTCGTAAGCATCTCCTTGTTCGGTCCATCGCCGACAAGCATCAATACAGCATATGGATTTTTCTTATGTATTTCACCGAATACATCTATCAAAAACTCCTGGTTCTTCTGATAACATAACCGTCCAACGTGACCAACCACAAATTTGTTTTCTATTTCGAGTTCTTTCCTGACTTCGTTTCGCACGTTTTCGTCATGCTTAAACTTGTCCAAATCAATAGCGTTGTTGAAGATCGTGACCTCGCCGCGCTCCACCGATCTCTTTCCGAAAAGCCACTCGCCGGCATATCTCGAGCACGCCGCATAATGCGTAGCGTAAGCCTTTGCAAACGGGCGGAGCGTGTATTTCAGAATGTTTTTCTTCCATTCTCCCGGAGCTGCTGTCGAATGGTTGTGTGCGATCCTCACCGGAACGCCCGCCTTTTTCGCGGCATAAAGCGGAAAAACACTCAGCGTGTTGATATGAGAATGAACGATTTTATATTGATTTTCCTTAAAAAGCTTTATTAAAGTCGGTATGTATTTATTAAGTTTCTGGTATGGCGGGATAATATAGACGCGTCCTCCGAGGCTCTCAATTTCTTCGCGCGGAATATATGTTGAATCTTCATCGACGATAAAATCAAACTGCACTTTTTCACGGTCAATGTGGCGGTAATAGTTCATCACGACCGCCTCTACGCCGCCGTTCATCATTTTACCAACGACCTGTGCTATACGGGTTGGTCCTTCCATTTATGCCACCGACCTTTCGGCGGCATTGCGATTATACAGTACCGTTGTCTCCCCGCTGAATACAATAATTAGATTATACTGTACCCCCCCCCGCTGCATTTACGGACTCATAAAATTCTATATATTTTTTCTTCATAGTATCGGTATTATAAGTATTTAAAATATCATTATATGCATTTTCGGTAAGTCTGCTCGGAAAACTTATCATTGCAGACTTTATCCTTTTCGCATACTCATCTGCCTTACCGCAAACATACCCGTTCACTCCGTCGCGGATAACGCTTTTGTTGCCTATAACATCGCTCACAAGGCACAGCTTTTTTATATACATATTCTCAATTAAGCTCATCGCGATCGCTTCGCCGAGCGAACAAAGTATAAATGCATCGGCTCCCTTAGCTATTGCGAGAGCCTCATGTCTCGGCTTCCAGCCCGTGCTTTCAATATTAGGAGCGGTCAACTGATCTCTCAGTTCGCCGTCACCTATCCATAAAAATCTCGCTTCCGGCACTAATTCTGCGATTCTGTTAAATACCTGCGGCTGCTTCTGAACACATATTCTCCCGAGAGAAAAAACCGTGAATTTATCATTCTTAACGGGCTCGATACCGTCAAGAGCCGCTGACAGCTCCTTAAGATTCACACCTGTTTCTATGTAAGCAGTCTTCTTGCTGAATTTCTTTGCCTCTTCGTCCTCACTTTGGCAGCAGGTAAGTGTAATCGCGCAATTTCCGAGCAGCTTTTCGGCAAATTTGAAAACGCGGCTTTTAATGCCGGCACCCATCAAAATATGCGCGTAACCGTGCGGCGTATATATTACAGGGATATTCGATTTTCTGAAAGCAATTCGACCGATTCCGCCGGCAATCGAGGAATGAAGATGGATGATGTCCGGATGTATCTCAAGTAATATGGATTGCAATTCATGGACCGCTTTTATATCACCAGCAATGTCACTTATTTTCCCAAAATTTTTGACTTCTATCAAGTGGATTTTTGGATCAAGAAATTCCTTGTAATTTTTTGGCGTTTGCGGACGAATGGAATAAGCTAAATATACATCAAAGCTCCCGCACATATCGTTGCACAATTGAGAAACATAAGTAAACACGCCACCGCCAAAGGCTTCGCATATCATCAATATTTTCTTCATTGTTTTCTCCCATTGTTCAATAATTCCCGCCTTTGAGAACTGTTTTTATCGTCATGCCGATCAGTTTCAAATCCGTCCTAATTCCACGTTCGCGTATGTACTTATAGTCAAGCTCCAACTGATCTTCATAGCTCATCTGCGTTGTGTCCGTGATCTGCCAATAACACGTCAACCCGGGCTTCACTTGCAGCCGATCGTCAGGCAGGCATGC
>CANQGB010000039.1 GCA_947600335.1 uncultured Bacilli bacterium
ATGCCTGCTATGCCTAGAGCGAGGAGAGTCTTCTTATATTTATTGTTTTTCTTGAATTTTTTTAATTCCATATTTTTCTCTCCTTCTATTTTTTATACCTTTATTATAATTTGTATTATTTCTAATTACAATATTTTTATGGTATATTCTTTACATTTATAATTTATCATAGAAGAAAAAAATATTTTGTCAATTTTATGCTCCAACATAATATACCTCATCCCTATTAAGGATGAGGTATATCATACTTTTATAATTTACTTATTAAAATATATTTCATTTCTTTTACTTAATCTATCTTTATTATTGGCTATTCTAAAAATAAATTTACAATTTAAATATCTTGTTCCTTTTCTTTGATAGAAACTTTTTTGGCTGTATCATTATCAAAACCATAATGTTCTCTAATCTTGGTTTCTAATTCTTCTTTTAAAGCCTTATTCTCTTTAAATAATGCTTTAACATTTTCCTTACCTTGGCCAATTTTTTCACCATTATAAGAATACCAAGCGCCACTTTTATCTAAAATATTTAACTCACTAGCAATGTCGACAATTTCACCTTCCCGACTTACTCCTTCACCATACATAATATCCACTGTTGCCGTCTTAAATGGTGGAGCTACTTTATTTTTAACTACTTTAATATTAGTCTTATTTCCTATTACTTGATCGCCAACTTTTATTTGTTCAGCTCTTCTTATATCTAATCTAATTGAAGAATAAAATTTTAAAGCTCGACCACCAGGAGTAGTTTCAGGATTACCAAATAAAACTCCTACCTTTTCTCTTAATTGGTTAATAAAAATCGCAGTAGTTTTAGTCTTATTAATAGTTCCGGATAATTTTCTTAAAGCTTGACTCATCAATCTAGCTTGCAACCCTACATGTGAATCTCCCATTTCACCATCAATCTCGGCTTGAGGTACTAAAGCAGCAACTGAATCAATAACAATAATATTAACCGCTTCACTTCGAACTAAAGCTTCACATATTTCTAAAGCTTGTTCTCCTGTATCCGGTTGTGACAATAAAAGTTCCCCAATATCGACCCCTAAATTTTTCGCATAAACTGGGTCTAAAGCATGCTCGGCATCAATAAAGGCGGCTCTTCCGCCTTCTTTTTGAACTTCGGCTATCGCTTGCAATGCAAAAGTTGTTTTACCAGATGATTCTGGTCCATAAATTTCGATTATTCTTCCTTTTGGATAACCTCCAACCCCTAAAGCAATATCTAAAGTTAAAGAACCACTCGACGTTACATCAATTTCCATATGTGAATCTTCACCAAGCTTCATAATGGCTCCTTTACCAAATTGTTTTTCTATATCAGCTAAAACTTGTTCTAAAGCTTTATCTTTATCTTTTAAATCTTTTGTTGTTTTCAATATTATGTCCTCCAAATCTTTCTTACTCTTCAATTTTATTATATAAAAGTCACTTTGTCAACCTAAAATTCAAACATTTGTTTGTGAAGAGATTTTGTTGCAAATTTTCTAAATTTGCTTAAGCAGATTTTCCAAATCTGAAGCATTTTTCTTGCAAATTTTTAAAATCTGTTTTCCAAAATTCCATAAAAAAACTAGAATTTTTATATATTTCACTCTAGTTTCTTACTTTTCTTTAAACACCAACTCTTTCGCATTATAATAATAAATACATCCTGAAATCACTGATAAAATACAAGCTAAAATAATAAAAATATCTGCAACCGGTAAACCAATTAATTCAAAAGGTAAATTATACACCAGCATTAAAGTTATTCCAATCATCATACAGATCGTTTTAGCTTTTCCCCATTTACTCGCCCCGACTACTTGACCTTTATTCCCACTAGCCATTTTAATCGAATCCACAATTGTATCTCTTGTCACAATCAACACGGGAACTAAAACACTTATAAAACCTTGATAAGCTAAAATAATCAACACACCATTAACTAACACTTTATCGGCAATGGCATCCATTACTTTACCTAAATCTGTAACCATATTCTTACTTCTAGCTAAATATCCATCTAAAAAATCTGTTACTGAAGCTACTAAAAACAAAAAAGCCGCGACTAAATACTTAGCATCAACAATTACTTTACCTCCAACAATAAAACTCGGAGTCGTAATACCTAACTGATACCAAGGTAAAAGCAATATCAATAAAACTAATATTGAAATAATAATCCTCGTCAAGGTTATTTTATTAGGTAAATTCATAAAATCCTCCTACTTAATATAACTAATCGTTGTCGAAACCGCTTTATTAACCGTTATTTCTTTAATACTCCAAATAACCAAGATTAAAACTAACATAATAACAATCGAATATATTAAAACATAAACATTTTTACTATGTTTTTTAGCTGGTTTAGTATAAGGTGAAACAACTTCTCTTTTAACATTTTCTTTACTTTGAATTTGTTTTTCAATTTCCTTAATTGGAATCTTCGAAGTATATTCAAACATATATTCATTAAAATCATTTATTACTTTATCTGGGTCAATTCCCAAATATTTAGCATAATTAAAAATATTATCCTTTAAAACATAGATATCTTTAAAACATCCAATGTTTCCATCTTCAATATTTTCTAAAATAACCTCTTTTATATCCAAATCTTTACTGGCTTCTGCAAGCGTTACACCAGCATCCTCCCTGGTTACTCGAAAGAGTTCACCAATTTCGTTCAAGATTTTTCACTCCTTTAATAAAAAAATAAATAAGATTTTATAAGCCATGTTCTGTCACTTAAAAAGTGTAGCAAACATTTATCTACCATAAATGGTCCTTTGCATCGTTTTTTTCCTAGCAAAAGTTCCCCTACCAAATTTGGGTTTCTCACTCGCGGGGTTTACCACGTTCCACTTAACCAGTTTCCCAGTTAACTCGTCTCTTTGGCACTTTATGAATACTCATACCATTTGAGGTATTTTCTTCGCCGTTAGATTTCTCTACCATAGGTTATTTTTTCCCTATGCACGAACACTACAATCATTCCAGACTGTGTGAGCATGGACTTTCCTCTACATTTTAAATAATGCAGCGTTTGCCCAAATCTTATTCATCTTTTCCAAATACGACTTTTTCTAACTGACTTATTCTTCGCAGTAAATCGACATTATTGATTGCTTTACCAGAACCTTCATCACTTGCCGCTTCTAAACGACTCCGAAGTTTATTATATTCTTGTTTCAATCTAATATTGTCTTCCGTTAAAGCTCGTATTTCTTTCTCTTGCTTCTTAAGCAAGGCATTAAATTCTGTATAATCTGAGATAATTAAATCTAAAAACTTATCAACTTCTTGAGGTCGATAACCTCTTGCATCTACTTTAAAATCTTTTTCTAAAATATCTTTTGCTGTCAATAATATTTTTTCGTTATACATTATTTAACCACCTTCTTACAAAAATAATTATAAAGGTTTTACCCTTAAATTGTCAATACTTATGGCTTTCTAACCTTTGTTATTATTTGCCAATATATTATATGTTTTATCTCTTATTTTTTAAATTGCTCTCGGATAATTTAATTTTCGCAATATTGACTTTTTCTAATAAATCATTATAAAAGACTTCTAAATTAAACATAATTATCACCTATCCATAATCATACCTTTTTTTTATTTTTAGAAAAATAACTTCGACAATATTTAGCAAAACTTTTTAATTAGTTTATTTTCCTAACATAAATAGACAAAATATTAACAAATTTCTTTCATATATAATAGTAAAAATAAATAATTTATAGTATAATCCTTAGTAGGTGAAACACATGAAGTATCCTAACAACTTAAATAAAAATTTTGTTAAAACTTTTTCATACAGTAATCGTGGAATGGATTTAGAAGCCGAATTAAATGAAACTAATGAATATTATTTAGAAAAAGACCAAGCTTTAATTTTTAAGAAACCGACGCCCATTGGTTTAGCCGATGTTTCTTATAACGAAAAAGGCCGAATTATTAACAAAGCCTATTTTAAAGAACCTTCAACTTTAGATTACAATGGTCTTTATAAAGGAAAATATATTGAATTTGAAGCGAAAGTTACCCAAAATAAAACTTCTTTTCCGATTCAAAATATTCATCCCCATCAAATTGAGCATTTAAAAAAAGTTTTAAAACATCATGGCATTGTCTTTTTAATAATTAAGATTAATGATTTAGTCTATTTATTAAAAGGAACCGATTTCGTTGATTTTTTAAATAATTCTACACGCAAAAGCATTCCTTATGATTATTTACAAACAAAAGGTTATTTAATAAAATATGGTTATAATCCTGTTTTAGATTATCTAAAAATAGTTGATGAAGTATATAAGGAGGAATTCTATGAAAAAAGTACCATCTAAAAAGAAAAAAACAACTAAAAATAATGTAGTTAAAAACAAAGTAACTAATAAACCTAAAACTCCGAGCAAAAAGAAAAAGAAAACTAACCGTCATTGGTTATTAACTCTTCTCTTTGGTTTCGGTATCATCGGGGCTTTAATTATCATTGCCTTTGCCATTTATATTATTTTTACGGCTCCCGATTTTGATACGACCCTACTTTATGATAAAGAATCGACCATTATTTATGATAAAAGTGGGGCTGAACTAGCCATCATTGGTACAATTAATCAAGATAAAAACGAAAAAGAAAATCGAATTAAAGTTACTTATGATGATTTACCTCAAGTTTTAATTGATGCTTTAATTGCCACCGAAGACTCTCGTTTCTTCCAACACAATGGCTTTGATGCTGCAAGATTTTTTGTCGCAAGTATTAACCAATTATTAGGTAAAAATGCTGGTGGGGCATCGACTTTAACCATGCAATTAAATAAAAATACTTATACCGATAATACGATTAGCATCGTTCGGAAATTTACTGATATCTATATGGCGGTCTTTAAAATTGAAAAAGCCTACACTAAAGAAGAAATTATTGAATTCTATTTCAATTCGCAATGGTTAGGTGGCGGTAATTTATACTACACCGGTGTTTATGGTGTTGAACAAGCTTGTCAAACTTACTTTGGTAAATCTGTTAATGATATTTCTTTACCCGAAGCATCCCTTTTAGTCGGAATGTTCAATAACCCAAGTTATTTTAATCCCGTAACTAATCCCGAAAATGCTAAAGAACGCCAAAAAACGGTTTTATCTTTAATGGTTCATCATGGTTATATTACTGAAGAAGAAGCTAAAGCTGCTGGCGACATTCCTATTGAATCTTTATTAAAAAGTAAAACGGAAACAAATGCTAATAAAACCGTTAGTGGTGACCAAGCATTTATCGAATATGTTCTAAAAGAAGTTAAAGAAGTTACAGGTGAAGACCCATACACTACTCCAATGGCTATCTACACAACTTTAGACCGCAATATCCAAAATGTCTTAAATGATTTCGAAAATGGCAACTCTAGTTATAAATTTATCAATGATACGGTTCAAAACGGAATTGCTGTTACTTCCGTTAAAGATGGTTCGATTGTGGGTATGGCCCCTGGTCGTAATTATGTGCCAACCGGTACAAACCGTGCGATTACTAAACAACAACCCGGTTCTACGGCTAAGCCGGTATTCGACTATGGACCGCTAATTGAATTTAACAATGCTTCTCCTGGTACATTATTCTTCGATGAACCTTATACTTATTCTAACGGTGTAACTATTACCAACTACGATAATGCTTATAAAGGCTTAATTGATATGCGAGCTGCTTTAATCGATAGCCGGAATATCCCGGCATTACAAGCCTTCCAACAAGTTAGTAAAAGTAATATTGCTTCTTTTGCTTCATCTTTAGGAATCAATGTAACTGCTAGTGATTTAAATGAAGCCGACTCTATCGGTGGTAGCACAATGGTTTCTCCGTTACAAATGAGTGCTGCTTATGCTGCGTTTGCCCGAGGTGGTTACTACATTGCCCCTTACTCATTTACGAAAATTGTTTATTTAGAAAACGAAAAAGAATTTAATTATAAATATACTAAAACCCGCGTTATGAGTGAAGAAACAGCTTATATGATCAATGATATGCTTGCCGATGCTGGAGCTAGTAATGTCGGCGGAAACTTCCGAATCTCTAATACCGATGTTGCTGCCAAAGGTGGAACCACAACTATCGGTAGTGCTGAAGCCAAACAAATTGGTGTTCCAACCTACACTACTCCAAGTCACTGGAACAATGTCTACACCACTGATTACTCCATTTCTCTTTGGTATGGCTACGATATCTTAACCCCAAATAATTATGTAACATCAAATCAAGGTTCAACTGCTCGTAAAGGAATAATGAATGCTATAGCACCTAAAATACTACAACCAAATGCTCGGTTTGAAAGACCAAGTGGCATTGTCGAAGCTACTTTAGAATTTGGAACTATTCCTCTTCAATTAGCTAGTGACTACACACCAAGTAGTTTACGATATACCGAAATATTCAAAAGAGGTACTGAGCCAACCGAAGTTTCGACGAGATTTACCAAATTAGAAAGACCAACCAATGGTAACTACATCAATAATGGCACAATTATCAATCTATCTTGGAAAGGTATTCCTACTCCTAATGCTATTGATTATGATTTTCTTCAAACCTATTTTAACGAAAACTATAAAAATTGGAGTAATAAATACTATCAACAACGCTTATCTTATAATTCCTCTAATTTAGGAACTTTAGGTTATCAAATTTATCTTGATGAAGGAGGTAATTTAAAAAGCTTGGGTTTTACTCCTAATACCTCCTACTCATATATGGCTCCTTCTAATGGCACATTCAAATTTGTTATCAAATCTTGTTATTCTATCTTTAAATCTAACATGAGTGATGGTCTAACTATTACTGTCAAACTAAATAATGCGACGACCTCAACCACTCCTGAACCAGAGGAAGAAGATACCGAAGATTTACCAACCTAAAAAGAAGTAAACTACTTACTTCTTTTTAAATTGACAAAAATTATAAAATTTACAATCGCTACATAACGGCTTGATACTTTTGCACTTATATCGGCCAAACAAAACCAGTTGATGATGAACTCGACTCCATTTATCTTGGGGAAAAAAAGCCATTAATTTCTTTTCTACTTCCAAAACATTATCACTGTCTTTGGCAATTTTAAGTCTTTTAGCTACTCTTTCCACATGCGTATCCACCGCAATCGCATCAACATCATATAAATTCGAGAGCACCACATTACAAGTCTTATGACCAACTCCCGGCAAGCTTTCCAAATACTTTCGATTATTTGGCACCGTTCCTTCATAATTTAACACTAAATCTTGCGCTATCTTTTTTAAATAAACGGCTTTTCTTGTATAAGTTCCCACTGGTCTAATAATTCTTTCAATATCTTGAATATCAGCCTCTGCTAACGAAAAAATATCATATTTTTGAAATAATTCTCGCGTCACCATATTTACTCTTTTATCTGTACATTGAGCACTTAAAACCACGGCTATTAATAATTCATAATCTTTATTATATAAAAGTTCACATCGAGCATCCAAAAACAATTCATCTAAATAATTTAAAACAATCTCACTCGTTATCATCATCAAACCAATTATAATCTAATAAATCCTGTATATCATTATTATTTACTGTATTTGTTTTGCTATTATGATTATTAACATCTGTCATATTTTTATATCCTTTTCTTTGCCATTCATGTAAGATTTTATCAATATATCGTAAATTACTAACGCCATTATAAACTGCTTCTCTTAAGGCCCCCAAGATAAGTTCTTCTGTAAAACCTTTTTCCAACCAAGCCCGAATAATTTCATACTCCATTGAAGATATTGTCCGTCCAAACTCTGTTTCAAAAATACTAAAAATATCTTGATTAATCTCTTCCTTCTCTTCTTTTTGATAAAAAGCCAAAACTTCATTATACAAATAATCTAAATTAACCAGTTCTTCTAATTTGCCTTGGTCATTCTTCTTAGTTTCCAAAAAAATCAATTTACTTTTAAGTAAGCCATTAAAAGCCTCTAAAACATCACTTTCTTCCATCTTTAAATCATTTTCAATATTTAATACATCAAAAACTAAATTACCATTTAAAAAATAAATTAATAATAAACATTCATTAATCATTAAATTGTACTTATAAATCACTGGTAATATAAAACTAGGTAAAATATAATTCTTTTCTTTTAAAATATTCTTATTCATGCCAAAACCTCATTTTATTATCTTTAATATATTCTTTTATTACTTCTTTTTCATTAACTAATTGTCTATTTAAAACTAATCTAATCACTTCATTTAAAACATTTTTCGCTACTAAAGGATTATTATCTACCAAATCTTCAATCTCTTTAAAACTAATAGCTAAATCACTTGTTTTCATGATAGGTAAATTATTATACATCTCTCTAACTTGTTCTTTACTTATGCCTAAAATATCGGCCGCCACTAAAGAAATATATAGACCTTTATTGTAAATAGTTTCATTATTAATGACTTTTTCTTTTAATATATCTTGCACTTTTAATATAGTATTTTTTTCTGTTTTTGTAAATGGTAAATCTTTACTAATCTTAAATTGAGCCCACATTCCACAGACATCTTGGGTATAAACAATACTGGTATAAGAAAGGCCTAAATATTTATTTAAACCAAATTCTTGCAACAATTTTAAACCTTTTTGATAATTAGGTGAAATAATAATTTTCGTTAATTCTTCTTTAATTCGAAACCCACTAAGATTTTCTAATAAATATCCATTTTGCATAATTGCCTTTGTAGTATCCTCTTCTATATTAAAATCTAGGACTGTAGCCAACCTTATAGCCCTAAGAATTCTTAAAGGGTCTTCTTTAAACTTAAAATCCGCCTTGCCAACTGACCGGATTAAATGATTTTTTAAATCTTCTTGCCCCTTTAATTTGTCAATGATTTTCCCATTCTTATCCATACATATTGTATTGATAGTAAAGTCTCTTCGCTTTAAATCTTCTTCTAAATCATCAGTATACGTAATATTAGGTTTTCTTTTGACATATTCATGTTCTTTTCGATATGTAGTTATATCAATATTTAATTCGTTATATTTCAAATTTAAAGAACTTTCCAAACTAACTTTTCCCGGATAAAATTTTATAATTTCTTTTACTAAGGCATTAGTACATATATCATAATCATTGCTCTCATTACCTAAAAGATAATCTCGAACATACCCACCTATAATATAGGCTTCATAATTTAATGATTCCAGTTTTTCTAAAATATCTTTTACTATTTTATTCAAAGCTTATTCACCAATTCCATTATACCATGAGATATAAATTGATAGCAATTTAAAAACTTATCATGCTTTACAGCCAAAAGAAAGGCACTTTATTCATTTTTTATGATTAAAGTGCTTAAATATTTTAAATTAATGTGATTTTTTTAGTTTTACATTTCCAAATTTAATATTTATTTAGCCTATTAAGAATCTTGGACGTATTCCGCCATCCAAACGGGATGCGCCACCGCTGCCATCGCCGGCAGCACCATAGCTGCTGACACTAACAAAATCATTCGATGTAGCAACTGCTTTTAACCAATACCAGTATGTTCCGGTACTTGCTCCCGATATTCCACTAATACCTTGATTTATAAGTTCCGGCCTAAGTTGAAAAATTGCATATTGGCGATTATCTAATCCGATGTCATAACCACTACTACTCCACAAAGTTGTTCCATACACATTCACTTCACTCATTAAATCTAATTTACGATCATCCCATTCCCAGCCACTTGCAGCTCCTGTATCTTCGCCCCATTGATTTGAACGAGCACCATCTACATCCGTTGAAACTAAATTTCGATAGGTAATAATATGACAAGCTGAACTAGATTTACAAAAATCTGGAGCTATATATTTACTATAAACATTATTTAATGTTGTTTTGTACATTTCACTACCTTTATAGCCTCCTGTTGTTATATCTGTAGCATTCATTCGATTCTCTTCTAACTTATATGATGGAATTATCGTTGCATGATGTGTTTTCAATCCATCACTTTGATCTCCTTGATTCATGTAATTATCTAAATCAGCTATTAACCAGACAATATTTTTAGACCACTTATCTTTTGTACTACTTACTATATAATCTCCAACATAGATATCCGCGAATGTTCCATTGCTTATTTGCGTATATAAGTCCCCACTTTGCCATAAGGATGTTATATCTTTTCCACGATAGGTATTTCTTCTTAAAGCCACTCCTGCTTGAATGTATTTATCATAATCTGCTTTAGTCATTGATGAGGTGAATGTTAAAGTACACTTACTATTTGATTCTATGTAATCTAAATTTAACCTCCAGGCATTGTAATCCCATAAGCCTGTGGTCTTACTACTTGTACAACTTACATCGACTTTGTAATATTTATCATTGCTTCCTTTAGGACTTGTCGGCATATCTGTCTTCTTTACCCCATCAACCATGATGGCCAACTTGACATCGTATCCAAAATCTGGTACCTCTCCTTTGATTACATTGTAATCCTTCTTTGTTTCATATAAGGCATAACTCTTATTTAATATTATACCCCCCCCCCAGACACATTCCTGCTATGCCTAGAGCGAGGAGAGTCTTCTTATATTTATTGTTTTTCTTGAAT
>CANQGB010000040.1 GCA_947600335.1 uncultured Bacilli bacterium
CATTGTTGCTATGCCTAGAGCGAGGAGAGTCTTCTTATATTTATTGTTTTTCTTGAATTTTTTCAATTCCATGTTTTCTCTCTCCTTCTATTTTTCATACCTTTATTATAATTTGGATTATTTCTAATTACAATCTTTTTATGGTATATTCTTTACATTTATAGTATAACATAGAGAAAGAAAAAACTTTGTCAGTTTAATAAAATTATTATAAAAAAATTAGTTAAATGCTATTAACTAATTTAATCTATTAAAAATCTTGGACGAATGCCTCCATCAGTATTTGAAGCACTTAATTCACTACCAGCATCGCCATTTGAGCCAACATATGCAAAACCAGAAGCAGAAGTAACTGCTTTTAACCAATACCAATATCTATTTCCAAATAAATCTTGACTTATAAATTCGGGTTTTAATTGAAATATAGCATATTGCCGATTATCTAAACCAATATCATAACCGCTACTACTCCATATGGTTGTCCCAAAAACATTGACTTCACTCATTAAATCCACTTGCCTATTAATCCAACTCCAATTGGAAGAAGCACCTAAATGTGTGGATCCATACATATTAGAACTATCTTTATCAATTTCATTTGTTAAATAATTAGAATATGAAAGTATATGATTTTTAAAATCAGGGGTTATTTTATTTGTTAAAATTGTATTTAATGTAGTTTTTACCATAGTACTACCAGCATAACCCCCTTCTGATGTGTCAGTTTTATTCATTGAAGCCTTTTCTAAATAACCAGCTGGAATTATCGTGGCATGGTGTTTTGTTAAGGATGTATCTCCCTGATTCAAGTAATTGTCTATATCTGCTATCAACCAGATTATTCCTGTTGTTCCGGTAAAATAATCACCGACATAAATATCATCAAATGTTCCATTACTTATTTGGCCATATAAATCTCGACCATTTACTTTGGTTCCATTATAATAACTTGTTATATCTTTTCCTCGATAGGTATTTCGCCTTAAGGCTATTCCTGCTTGAATATATTTGTCATAATCCGTTTTACTCATACTTGAGGTAAATGTTAGGGTACATTTGCTATTTGATTCGATGTAATCTAAGTTCAATCGCCAAGCATTGTAATCCCATAAACCTTTGGTCTTACTACTTGTACAACTTACGTCTACTTTGTAATAACTACCATTACTTGCTAATGGACTGGTCGGCATATCCGTTTGCTTAGCTCCATCGACCATGATAGCTAACTTGACATCATATCCAAAGTCAGGTACCTCTCCTTTGATTACATTGTAATCCTTCTTTGTTTCATATAAGGCATAACTCTTATTTAATATTATACCCCCCCCCCAGACACATACTTGCTATGCCTAGAGCGAGGAGAGTCTTCTTATATTTATTGTTTTTCTTGAATTTTTTCAATTCCATGTTTTTTCTCTCCTTCTATTTTTCATACCTTTATTATAATTTGAATTACTTTTAATTACAATATCCTTATGGTACTTTCTTTACATTTATAATTTAACACAGAAGAAAAAAGAAATTTGTCAGTTTAATAACATTAAAAATATTTCATTGCTTACCTTACCTATGGCTATTATAAAATAAATAAAAACGACACTTAAGTTAAACTTAAATGTCTACAAAATACTATAGGTAGGCATTCAGCATTGTGAAACTGAATTGCTTTCCTTTTTTATTTTATGTAAATTTCTTTACCTATATTCATTCTACCATATCTTTATTACTTTAACAAGAAATTTTTCCAAAAATATCGCTACCTTACTCATAAATATCAAACAAGTAAAGTGCTTTATTACTATTTATTATATCCTCATCCAATCTATCCCCATTATAAGCATATAATTTATTATTATATCTGCCTACTTTTTCATAACTATAAGCATTAATAAAAACATCCGTACTATATCTATCACGAGTTGCATCTCTTACCACTTTAAACTTTTTATTTTCATAATGTAAATCGGTAATAATCATATCGCCATCTTGGGTAAAAGTAACTATTCGTAGGACTCCATCATTTCCATTATTAGTATCACTACTAAAAGTATCATAAGTTTCCTTATTAAAATAAGTTCCATCTTTCGCTACAAAATAACCAGCTTCCACGGCTTCATCAACTGTATAATCATCAGGAATCAATTCAATTTTCATCATTGACGTATCAATATCGCAAGTATTTCCTTCGGCATAATAAATATATATTTCATTTAACCATTTTTTCTTAATTATATACTTACTTATTGTATAATCTTTTTCTTCATTATAATAATAAGTAGTATTATCACAAGCAATTTTTTGATACTTATCTAAAATTTTATTAATATCTTTTTGCAAAGCCACTTTACTTTTAATAGAAGTGAATTTAACTACATTAGGTTTTTCTTCTTTAAATTTTACAAAATTAGGGATTTCTAAAACCTTATTATTTTCTTTCGTAATATATATAGTTCTGCCAAATGGAATTTCCAAAAAAAGAATACCAAAAATAGCAATAACAACAATTATTATTAAATATCTACTTTTTATTTCCATTTAACTTCACCCCATCAAATATTAAAATATTATAATAAAATACCTAAAAAAAAGATAGTCTTAATTTAAAATTTTGGAAAATCTTGCAATTATTCTATCTTTACCTAAAATTTGCATAATATTATACAAATTCGGTGTATTATCTAAAGTCGTTAAAGAAATACGAATGATATTACTTATATCAATAATATTTCCTTTATACTTATCTGGATTTTCTTTATATTCTTTAACTTCCCTAGCATACCCTAAATCAGCACAAATGCTTTTCATTTTATTAAACCATTCTTCTTGGGTATCACTTTCTACAAAACAATTATTATCTATATAAGTTTTAAGAACTTTTTTTACTTCTTCTAAATCATAGTTTAAAAAATCATACTTAATATCTTGAAAATATTCATCATACATGTACCAAGTTTTAGCTTTGATTTCACTATAATAACGATAATCTTTTCTTGGCTTTTTTTGTTCTCTTTCTATGTTATAAATTTCCTTAGAATAGTCGGGATATTTTTTCAAAATTTCATTAAATCCCAAATCGTATTTTTTACTCCAATTAAGAACTCCCTCATACACTTCTTCTTTGGTTAAATGACTAATATAATTTTTGGAAATATTGTCTAATTTATCTAAATCAAATAAAGCTCCACTCGCACTCATTTTTTTTGGTGAAAAAGTAAAATCAGTAAATAGAGCATCTGGATGACCTTCTCGCCAAGCTTCATAGTTAGAATTGGCAATAGTCATGATTGCTTCGATGACCGCTAAAGTAGGATAACCTTTTTCTTCATAGTAAGACATTCTAGCTTCTGGGTCTAATCTTTTTGATATTTTTCTAACCTTCTCGCCATCCTTTTTTAAAATTAAAGGAATATGAACATACTTAGGCATTTTAAACCCAAAAGTTTTAAACAACTCATAATGAATAGGAATTGAACTTATCCACTCTTGACCTCTTACTACATGAGTTGTATGCATTAAATAATCATCTACTAAGTGAGCAAAATGATAAGTAGGTAAACCATTTGAAGACTTCATAATTGGAATATCAATATCATTTTCCGGAAACTCCATTTCTCCATTTACTAAATCATTAAACTTAAATTTTCGATTAAAATCGCCACTACTTTTTAACCGAATGGTATATTTTTCCCCATTCTTAATTCTCTCGATTGCTTCTTCTACGGCTAAATCACGATATTTAGCAAATCTTCCATATATCCCAATTCTTCTCTTATCTCGGGCTTGACTTTCCCGAATAGAATCCATTTCTTCTTGGGTTAAAAAACAAGGATACGCTTTACCTTCAATTAATAATTGTTTAATAAAGGCTTGATAAATTTCTTTTCTTTCACTTTGAATATAAGGGCCATAATTTCCTTTTGTTTCGTTAATATCGCGATACTCATATTCATCAGGATTCATATCATAATGGGTAAGAACTTGACGAATATACTCAATCGCACCTTCCACTTCTCTAGCTTGGTCCGTATCTTCATTTCTTAAATAAAAAACACCTTGACTATTCTTCGCCATAACATAATCAATAACGACCGCTAAAAAATTTCCAATATGCATAAATCCTGTGGGACTAGGAGCAAATCTCGTTACCATAGCCCCTTCTTTTAAATTTCTTGCCGGATACTCTTTTTCATAATCAGCGACTGTTTTTGTTATATTTGGAAATATTAAATTAGCTAAATCTTCTCTACTCATTTTAATCCACAACCTTTACAAAATAAATTTCATCAATCACAATATCCTTAATTGGTTTATCATTACTATCTGTTACCACACTCGCAATAGAATCAACGACATCCATTCCGGCTAAAACTTTTCCAAAAGCGGCATATTTACCATCTAAATATGTACTATCTTTATGAACTATAAAAAATTGACTACTAGCCGAATTATAATCATTAGCCCGCGCCATAGATACGACTCCTCGCGTATGTGATAAATTATTTTCAATATTATTATCTTTAAACTCCCCTTCGATATTCTTAGCACTTCTTCCCAAACTTGAAGCATCTCCGGTTTGAATCATAAAATCTTTAATAACTCGGTGAAAAATCACATCATCATAAAAATCTTTACTAACTAAATTTTGAAAATTCTTGACCGTTTTCGGAGCAATATCTGGATACAACTCAATTAATATTTTTCTGTCATCTTCTAGTTCAATAACTACATTATTAGTTTTCTTATCTGTTTCGTAGTATCTAATCCCCTCTAAAGTTTCGATATCTTCCATATCTTTACCACACCCACTAAAAAACACCATCAACAACACTAAACCTAATATTTTAAACCGTTTCATTTTCGCTACTCCTTTTCATTTCTAATAAATAATCTTTAACTTCTTTTTTTACTTGATAACTATCCCTTATTTTACTAATCGTTTTCTTAAAAGTAAATGTATTTATTTCACTTTTTTGTAAAAATTTTAAAGTTTTTTCGGGATACTTAATAAAACATTCACATAAAAGCCAAGCACTGGCCATATTCACATAATATTTATCTAATTTGATACTTTCTACTAACCGAAATATTTCATCTAAATATTTTTCTTCAATAAAGAAATTCAAATAAACTACTAACCCCACGCGAACTTTAAACTCTTCTGAACTTGCTAAATATTTTTGAAAATATAAAAACCAATAATCTTTATCTGTTACCACAATTTTTAAACTATTACAAAAACTATCACAAATCGCCCAATTGTCAATTAAAGCAACATAATTATCTAAATACTGTAATAATAGTTCTTTGTCTTTTATCTGGGATATAACTAACCCTTTTAACAGCACTTCTTCATAATAATTATTCCAAGCTACTTTTAAATATTCTAAAATATTTCCCTGACTAATCTTTTTCGCTATCTTTCGGAGTATTGGTAATCTAATTCCTAACATTTCATACTTAGTTGTTATTGTTTTTAAACTAAATAAACGATAACTTTCTTCACTTAAACTTACTAAGTATTTTTGAAATTCTTGATAAGTTGCTTTATTCCATTTTATATTTTCTAAATCCATAACTTTTTTCCTTACTTTTTCATTATACAAAATAAACATAATTTAATAAATATATTTTGTTTAGGAATACCAACAATTTCCAATTGTCAAAATTTCTATTATTCATTATAATTAATTTATAAACATTTGTTCGGAGGAAAATTATGGAAAAAGAAAGACATTTTTTATGTATTGATTTAAAAAGTTTTTTTGCTTCATGTGAATGCATCGAACGAGGCCTTGACCCATTTACTACCCCTTTAGTAGTGGCCAACAAAAATCAAGGACAAGGAGCGATTACTTTAGCCGTTACTCCTTATTTAAAAAATTTTGGTATCAAAGGCCGCAGTAGACTTTATGAAATTCCCAAAAATATTCCGTACACTATTGTCAATCCCCGCATGAAATTATATTTAGCAATGTCGAAACAAGTGGTTAGTATCTATCTTGATTATGTCGCTGAAGAAGATTTACATATTTACTCGATTGATGAATGTTTCTTAGATGTTACTTCTTATTTAAAGTTTTACCAAAAAACAGACTATGAACTGGCTTTAGATATCTTAAATACCATTAAAGAAAAAACCAAACTTACGGCGACTTGTGGTATTGGACCTAATATGCTGCTTGCCAAAGTTTCGATGGATATTGATGCTAAACACGAACCTAATTGTATTGCTAAATGGACTATGGAAGATATTCCGACTAAACTATGGTCTATTGAACCTTTAAGTAAAATGTGGGGAATTGGCCCACGAATGGAAAAACATTTAAATGCTTTAGGCATCTTTTCCATTAAAGATTTAGCTAATTTTGATAAAAATAAATTAAAAGATAAATTTGGCATCATGGGCTTAGAACTTTGGAATCATGCTAATGGAATTGATACTTCTAAAATAAGCGATTTTAAAAAACTCGTGCAAGAAAAATCTTTTAGTCATAGTCAAGTTTTATTTAAAGATTACTATGCGGATAATGCCAGTCTAATTATCGAAGAAATGAGCGAAGTTTTAGCCACTAGATTACGCCAAAATAATTATGAAACCACTTCTATCGGTTTAGGTATTAGTTACTCTAAAAATATTAATGATGGTTTTTATCACCATTTAAAACTCGAAAATCCCACCCAAAATGGCGCTACTATCAATCAAGCTTGCCAACATCTTTTTCTCAAATACTACTCCAATTTACCTATTCGCAAAATATCTATCAGCTGTGGTAAATTAACTAAAGTATGTGGTAAACAACTAAACTTATTTGAAGAATATAATCACAGTTTAAAAGAAGATAACTACAATCAAGTTATCGATGAAATAAAAAATAAATATGGTAAGAATAGTCTTTTAAAAGCTTCTAGTCTACTCCCCGATTCGACAATTATTGCCCGCAACCAAAAAATAGGTGGTCATCATGAATAAAGACCGTGGTATTATCAAATGGTTACCTTTTCAAAGTCTTACTCCCACAAAAGAAGTTGTTAACCAAATTTTACAAGAAAAAGAAAAAGTCACTAAACCTATTATTAGCCTAGAACAACAAGAAGAAATAGAAAATTTAATTATGGAAGCTTTTTATGAACAAATAGAGGCCACTATTACCTACTATTACCAAGGTTATATCATTCAAGAAACCACTTCTATCTCTCAAATTAATCAAGTATCTAAAAAAATCATTCTCAAAAATAACCACATTATTCTTTTTAACCAAATTTTAAAAATCGTGCTATAATAAATCCCAGGTGAAAAAATATGCATAAATATTACTATAAAGATAATAATCAATACTTTGTTTTAGATGATACTAACAAACTGTATAAATATACTTGCAAAAATAATATCGAATTTATTTTAAACTTTGAAAATGCTTTAGAAATATTAGAACAAGATTTACATACCGATGGAATTTCTAAAATTATGGCCTACGATGAATTGCCATTTAAAATGCAATATGCTTTAAATCAAATAGCTACGATGGGCTTAGTTGGAGAAATCGCCCTTATACCTAACTTACCTTTCTCCTTTGCCGCTTTGCAAACCGTATTTCTAATTTCCCTAAAAAATTATCTTCTTTCTTATAAAGAAAAAAACAAAGAAGTAGATAGTTTGTACAATGCAAGTATTTTGGAAACTTGTAATTGTTTAAAAGAAAAATTAGCTAACTTTCAAAATTTTAGTCCTTATACTAAAGAAGAAATTCCTTTAAGTTATCTTAATCCAGACCTTCCTAAAACCTATTTACCAGAAAAAGCTGCTAATAAGTATTATAAATTTATTGATTTAGAAGTTTTGGTTAATACTAGTACATCAGAAGTTATAAAAGATTTAAAGAATTTAGATAGCGAGGAAAAAATTTTAGTCGAAAATTTAGTTGAACAATATCCCTTTGAAAGTATTAAAGATAGGATGAAATATTGTAAATTAAAAGAAATGAAAAACGATTGTTATAACTATGAAACTACTTTTAGTTTATTAACTGCTATGTTTATGTTAACCTCTGATATGCTTACTACTAATACCAATTTTAATATCCCAGCCCTTATTGCTTTAGCCAATGTTATTAGACTCCATTTAAAAAAACAAAATATTACACGACAATTAAACAATCAAGAAAATGTTCGATTAACTTTAAACAAAAAAGATATCATATAAGATATTTTTTTTATTTGGCTCTCTTTTTAACAATATCATCTTTTTCCAATTTTCCTAAAAGCATCGTACTATTTACATCGTGTTTAAGAATATTAGTTTGTACTTTCTTCTCATCATAATTCGCATAACAATATTTACATAAATGATGACATGAATTATAAGCCCCAATGTCGACCATAGAAACACAACCACAATTTCTGGCTTGCCATTTCGGATGTTTCTTATTCGTTAATTTAAAAGCTAACTCTTTAGATACACAAGGCTCATTAGTAATCCCATATTCTTCTAAATCATACTTTTCATAACACATTTGCACTTTCATTCCATATTTTTGGGCAATCTTTCCTAAGTTTTGAGCTAATAATTTTATCTTATCGTCTGTCATTTCTTCTAAATTTAAACTCTTAGCATTATTTTGCACATTTTTATATAAATCAATAAACGAAATAATTATTTTATCTACATCCATCTGCAACAATTCACAAACTTTTGTAAAAGCTTTAATGTGGTAATCAATAGTATATTTTTCATTTAACAAAATTGGGTCATATCTTACATATACCTTTTCTTTGCCTATAATGCTACTAATCTTTTTTATTCCCTTAATAATTTCTTTCTTATCTATTACATTCGGTTCAATATCTTTTTTATAAGGTGTTAAAGTTACATGAAATAAAATTGGTTTCTTAAACTCATTTAAATAAGGAATAATGGGCAACGGATTTTTAGTACAAAAAACATACATATCCACATCTTGAAAATATATTCGACTTACATTTTGGGGATACATGGGATTTCGAACATCCACAAAACCAGCTTGTAACCTTTTTATTAACCAAGGTGTATAAAAAGCGACAATATCCGTTCGGCCACTTATATTTAAAATCATTAAAAAAACCTCCTAGCTAAATTATATCAAATTAGTCAAGAGGTCCATTTTTTAGCCTTTAAAAAGCCCACCATTAATGTGCATAACTTGCCCAGTTGTATAAGATGAATCATCGCTCGCTAAATATACAAAAATTGGCGCAAGTTCATAAACTTCACCCGCTCTTTTCATCGGGGCATCACTTCCCAATGTTGGAATTTTTTCTTTTTCCCAACAAGCCGGTTGTAAAGGTGTCCAAAAATAACCTGGAGCCACTGCATTCACACGAATATTTTTATCAGCCAAATTCGTAGCCAAAGCTCTAGTAAAACCTACGATTGCTCCCTTAGTAGTTACATAATCAATTAATTCTGGTTCGCCATAAAAAGTTGTCACAGAACTAACATTAATTATTGTTGAACCAGGTTTCATTTCTCTAAGAGCCATTTTAGTTAAATAAAACATCGAATAAACATTAGACTTCATTGTACAATCAAATTGTTCATTGCTAATATCTAATAAACTTTTTTGTTGAAATTGTACGCCAGCATTGTTAATTAGGCAATCAATTTTACCATAACATTTTATAGTTTCATCGACAACATATTGACAAAATTCTGGATTCTTTAAATCTCCAGCAATTAACTTACATTCGCCACCTAATTTTTCAATGTATTCTTTGGTATCAGCTGCATCTTTATGTTCATTTAAATAAACAATTACAACTTTAGCTTTCTCTTTAACAAAACTAACAGCTACGGCTCTTCCAATACCCGAATCTCCTCCCGTAATAATGGCTACTTTATCTTTAAGTTTACCTGCCGCTTTATAATTTTCATTATCAAAAATTGGTTTAGGTTCCATTAGGTATTCCATACCTGGTTGAATATCTTGTTCTTGCATAGGATACTTAACTTTAAATTTCGTACATTTATAGCCATACCCCAAATCATCCACATACTTTAAACCATAATCATCCTGACCATTATTATTTGAATAATAAAATCTGTAATTCAAAAAAACACTCCTTATCTACTTAATTTTATTTAATGTAGCTAAAAAAAGACTTGATTATTCAGAATTACTATGATATTATTAGATTGTTTCTGGGGAATTAGCTCAGCTGGCTAGAGCACCACGTTTGCACCGTGGGGGTCAAGGGTTCGAATCCCTTATTCTCCACCAGATTGATATTAAACTCGAAAAAATCGAGTAAAAATATAAACGACTTGTAAAAAAGTCGCTTTTGTGTTATTATAAATATATCAAGGAAACTTGCATAAAATAAAAAAGGGAACATTCAATATTGCAGTGTTGAGTGTTACTAATATTTTGTGTAGCACCTAATTCAAACTGTTTGAGTTAGGTGCACTTTTAATTTAGAATTACGAAAAGTAATGCTATAAGTAAAAGGATGACAACGATTAAAGAAAAGATTAAACTATCTTTCCCCAAATGACACAAAATAAAAAAATTCTAGATTTACTTTATTTTAAAGG
>CANQGB010000041.1 GCA_947600335.1 uncultured Bacilli bacterium
GCATAACTCTTATTTAACAATATACCCCCCCCCCAGACACATGCTTGCTATGCCTAGAGCGAGGAGAGTTTTCTTATATTTATTATTTTTTTCGAATTTTTTCAATTCCATATTTTCTCTCTCCTTCTATTTTTCATACCTTTATTATAATTTGAATCATCTCTAATTACAATATTTTTATGGCACTTTCTTTACATTTATAGTGTATCATAGAAAAACAAAATATTTTGTCACAAAAAAACACACAACAGGTGTTCTTTATTTTTTTAGCCTTAAACTATTTAAAACTACAGTTAAACTAGATAATATCATGGCCATACTAGCAATCATCGGATTCAATTTTATTGGCAATAAACCAGTAGCTAGAGGAACCATTGCTAAATTATAAATAAATGCCCAGAATAAATTTTCTTTAATAATTCGCATGGTTTTAGCACCTAATTTAAATAAATCAACTAATCTAGCCATATTGCTAGTTAACATTATAATATCACTGGCATCACTACTAATATCCGTACCATTTGATACACTTATTCCAATTGTAGCAGATTTAAGAGCCGGTGAATCATTAATACCATCCCCAAGCATTAATACATTATCATGAGTATTTAAACTCTTAATTAAATCTAATTTTCCTTCGGGTGTAACATCACTATGAACCTTGGTAATTCCTACTTCTTTGGCAATAATCTTGGCCGTATTTTCATTATCGCCCGTTAACATAATAGTTTGGTAATTTAAATTATTTAAATCTTGCATTAATTCTTTAACATGAGGTTTAATTTCATCCATTAAGCCAAATATTGCTAATAACTCTTTATCATCCCATAAATAGATAATACTCATTTTTTTATTAGCAAACTCTAAAGCTTTTTCGAAAAAATCATTGGGCATACTAAATTGTTTTAAATATTTCTCATTGCCTGCATAATAACTTTGACCTTTAATTTTAGCCGTAACTCCAAAGCCACTTTTTTCTTGAAAATCAGAGACTTCATAAAAATCTTTAGTTTTTTGCCATATACTCTTAGCTAAAGGATGATTAGAATTTTTTTCAATCGAAGCTAAAATTTTTAAAATCTCGGATTTAGAATAGTCAGATTTAATTTGCATATCTACTAAAGAAAGTTCACCTTTCGTAATCGTTCCTGTTTTATCAAAAACAATCGTATCAATTTTCTTTAAATATTCAATAAATTCACTTGATTTAATTACAAAGCCTAAACGACTAGCGCGCCCAATCGCGATAACTAAAGCTAAAGGTGTTGCTAAACCTAAAGCACAAGGACAAGCTACAACTAAAACGGTAACCAGCGCTTCGATACTTAAAGCTATTTGCTTCGTGATTAAAAGATTTAAACCAAAAGCCATTAAGGCAACTAAAAATATAAATGGAACAAAGTAAGAACTAATCTTATCGGCTACTCGGGAAATAGGTGCCTTAGTATTTGTCGCTTCCACTACTAAATCGACTATATTAGAAATACTGGAATCTTTACCTACTTTTAAAGCCTTGTATTCAATATAACCATCATAATTAATTGAGCCAGCTAAACATTTATCGCCAACTTTCTTTTTTACGGGTTCCGATTCTCCTGTTAAAAACGATTCATCGGTATGCGTACTACCCTTCATAATTTCACCATCAACGGCAATTTTTTCTCCCGGTTTACAAATTACAATATCGCCTTTTTTAATTTCATTAAGCGTTAAAGTAATTTCTTTTCCTTCTTTTAATACAGTAGCTTTCTTTGGCGTAATAGTTACTAAATTTTTAATAACATCGACCGCTTTTCTTTTATTACTTTTATCAATAAAACGACCCAGTTTCACAAAAAGAATAATCATAACTACAGAATCAAAATAAATCTTGGTAAAATTCATGCTACCTTGATAAATAAAATAAGCATTATATAGACTAAATAAAAAATTAACAATAACTCCCATGCCCACCAAAGTATCCATATTAGGCATTTTATGAATTAAATTTTTATAGCCATTTTTTAGAATATCTCGACCCCATAATAAAGCTAGGACAGCACTACTTAAAAGAATATTCATGTAAAGATACGGATGATTATTTTTACTTAACCAAACAGGAATTGTAAGGCCAAACATATCACCCATGGAGATATACATTAAAAATAAAGATAACAATCCAAAACAAATAATCAGTACTAAATCCCAAGATTTCTTATTAGTTTCTTCCCCTAAAGCTTTAAAACCGGCTTCTTGAATAAAGCGATTAATATCTTCGATAGAAACCTTTTGTTCATCATAATTAATCGATGCGGTCGCCATAATTAAATTTACTGTTGCTTCAATTCCCTCTTGTTTATTTAAATATTTTTCTAAACCATTAGAACAAGCGGAACAAGTCATACCATCAATATTTATAACCTTTTTAGTCATTTTTAATCATCTACTTCAAAATCTAAATTTGTTAAAATATTTTTAATTTTAGTCTTAATCTCTTCATCAATTTCTCTTTTAAAAATAATTACTACTTTCTTAGTTTCATGACTAGCTGTAACCTCTTTTACCTCTTCTAAACTAGTTAAAGCATTTTTAATGCGATTTTCACAACCACTACATACCATTCCTTGCACATTTAATTCTAATCTTTCCATTTTTTTCTTCCTTTCTCAATTATATATTATTCTTCCTTAAATTAATTTTTTCTAAAAATGTTCATTAATATTATATCAAGTTAACTTTATCTTGCAATAAAAAAGATTAGTAAGTCTTTTCCTAATTCGAAAATAACCTTTCTAATCTAAATCTTGGGTATTGGAATTATTTCCCTCATTATCATCATTATCTTCAGATGATTGATTATCATTTCCTTGATTGCCATCATCGCCATCATTATCGGTTTCTTTATCCCCATCGGGAGTATCAGGATTAGGAGTATTTTCTTCTGGATCCGTAGTTGGTGGATTTTGTTCTTCACTTGGATTACTTGGCTCTGGCGGATTAACTTCTGGTTCAGTTGATTCACTAGGATTAGATGGCTCAGTTGGTTCAGGTTCGGTAGTTACCGGGGTGCTAGGAGTTGTTATTCCCGGATTACTTGGTTTTGATGTACCAGTACTTGGTTTAGGAGTCGTCGTTGTAGTTGTAGGAATTTTCGTCCAACGTGCAACTAAAGTAATATCACTAACAACTGGTGTATTAAAATTATAATCTTCGCCACTTAATTGCCAGCCATTAAAAGTATAACCTTCGCGAGTAGGCTCTGTTGGTTCGGTAACTAATCCATTTTCTTTTAAAATTTGATTTTCAACTTTACTGCCTCCATTAGCATCAAAAGTAACTAAATATAAAATTTCTTCTTCAACAACATCTTGAGTCTTAATAGCTTCTTCATCAATGTATTCTTGATAATCAACATTAACTGTAAAATCTATTTTTCGCGATAATTTCGTACTTAAAATTTCGGTTATTTTCTCTTTATCTAAATGTTTACTATCAGTAGTAATAGTTAATGTATCAATTTTAACTTTATTATCCAAAGCCGTTTTAATAAGTGAAACTAACGCATCTTCTAAAGATTGTTCTTCAAAAAACATATCATTATAATTTTCTTTAGCATCATTATTAATTAGCTTATGGGACAAAACCTCTGTAGTAATATCACTACAAGCCTCGAATTCTTGGCCATTTTTTTTGCATTGAGTATACTCTTCTTTAAAAGTAAGTTTAATCAAAGAGTTAAAGTCAATATATATCGTGTAAACCTCTTCAACTTCTTTTTGACTACTTTTTTTGGAATTAGTCATTATTACAGCTTCGACAACAACTAATATTATTATTAAAACAATAGCGAATCCTAAAAAATATTTTTTCTTATTGTTTATAAAATCAATAATCATTTTTTTAACTCCTTTTTTAATAACCTCTTAACATAATTATATTATACAACAGAAAAAGAAAAAACAACACTTTCTTTATTTTTAAAGTGTAAAGAAAAAAGTCCTAAAATTATTAGGCATTTTCTAATTTAACACTGACTACTTTACTAACTCCTGATTCTTGCATGGTTATACCGTACAAAGTATCCGCGTATTCCATGGTTCTTTTTTTATGGGTAATCAAGATAAATTGACTATTGGCTTTTTTACTTTGTAAATATTTGCCAAAACCATCGACATTAGCTTCATCTAAAGCCGCCTCAACCTCATCTAAGATACAGAAAGGCATGGTCTTAACATTTAATATGGCAAACAATAAAGAAATTGCTGTTAAGGTTTTCTCGCCGCCACTAAGTAAGCCAATGGAATTTAATTTCTTACCTGGTGGTTCCGCAATGATTTCAATGCCCGTTTCTAAAATATTATCCGGCATCGTAAGTTTTAGTAAGCCATTTCCACCTTTAAATAATTTCGCAAAAACTACTTTAAATTCTTGACTAATTAATTCAAATGTTTGACTAAACCGGGATATCATAACCTCATCCATTTCTTCGATAATGGTCATTAAATTATGACTAGCATCTTCCAAATCCTTTTTTTGATTAACTAAGAAATCATAACGAGTTTGAACACGGTCATATTCTTCAATCGCAAAGACATTAACTTCCCCTAGTTTTTGAATATCATTTTTTAAACTCGTAACTTTTAATTTGGCAATATCACTATCAATATCTAAAATATAATCTAATTTGGCTTTTTCGTAAGTTAAGTTATAGTTATCATTTAGGTTAAGTAACAAGTTATCTAATTGGGTATCCATTTTACCTAACTTAACCTCAGCCATTTTTAATTCCGTTTGAAGTTTATTAAAATTGGTATTAATTTCGCGATTATCTTTTTCTAAGGTATTGATTTGATTAGTTAGATTATTCTTTTCTTCTTGATAATCGGCTAATTTTTTTGTTGCTAAATCTTTATTGATGGCAATTTGGTTAATTTCTTCCATTAAAGCCAGCAATTTTGTATCAATATTATTATCTTTTAATGAGGTAACTCCCTCTAACTCTTGTGTTAAATTCATGCGTTTTTGAGTCTTATTATTTAAATTAGTCAATTTTTCATTCAATAATTCTTGATTCGTAATTAACTGCCGATTATAATTTTCTAGTTCATTTAAAACAATAGCTAAATCCGCATCCATTTTTTCTAAAGTAGATTTCGCTTGTTTTAAAGACGTTTCTTTTTCCACTAAAGTGGTTTTTAAAATCTCTAAATCTTTTTTGTCTTTTAATGAACCATTGACATTTTTTAAAGTTCCACCGGTTAGAGAACCACCCGCATGCATTATTTCGCCATCTAAAGTCACTATCCGATATTTATGTTCTAAAATGCGCCCGATTAAAGTAAGGGCTTGCATATCTTCTACTACTAAAACATTGCCTAATTGATTAGCAATAATTTCATCATATAATCTATCATTTTGGACTAACTCGCTAGCAATACCCACGAAGCCAGCCACATTTTCTAAGCGTTTCAAAACATCTTTATCGATAGTTCGCCCTTTAATAACATTTAAGGGAAAAAAGGTAGCTCGGCCTAATTTATTATCTTTTAAATAATTAATACAATTTTTAGCCACTTCTTCGTTATCGACAATAATAAAATTCGTCGCACTAGCTAAAGCTGTTTCGATAGCAACCGCATATTCATTTGGGACATCAATGATTTTTCCTAAAGTATTATGGACCCCTTTTAGTCTTATATTATTTAAAATATTCTTAACCGCACTTGGTACTTTTAAGTCATTATTAATATTGTTTTCTAAGATTTCCAGTTTATTTTGGAGTTCTAAAACTTCTCTTTCATTTCGATTGATTTGATTATTCAAAGTGGTCTTTTTAATCTTTAAAGTTACTTCTTCATCATTTTTTGCATTTAATTTCTTGTTAGATTCTTCCACTTTTTGGCGAATACTAATTAAGTCACTATCTAAAATCTTAATTTCTTTATCAAGATTTAATAACTCTTCTTTTAAATTGACAATGTTATTATCAACTAAAGCCATGTCTCCATTAAATTTTTGGCGTTCCGTATACATTTGTTTTTCATTTTGATGGGTCATATATTGATTAGTTAACTCTAATAGTTCTTGATTAGTTTTATTGATTTCTTCATCAATTTTAATACTCGTTAATTTTAACCGTTCAATTTCACTAATTAAACTACTATTATTAGTTTCTAAATCGTTTAATTGACTGGTCTTGGTCTCAACCGTTTCTTTTATCGTTTGATAGTCTTCATAAATGTTGGTAATATCTTGAACAATGACGGATATCTCAATATTTTTTAACTCTTCCTTTAAACTTAAGTATCTTTTCGCATTCATACTTTGTTCTCTTAAAGGTTCTAAGGTTTTAGTTAATTCTTCAATGATTAAATCAACTTTGGAGATATTATCTTTAGTTTTTTCTAATTTTTTTAAACTTTCTTCTTTCCGCTTTTTGTATTTCAAAACACCGGAAGCTTCTTCAAAAATAACGCGCCGTTCTTGAGGTTTACTATTGATAATCGTTTCGACTTCTCCTTGACTGATAATATTAAAAGAGTCATTACCGGCCCCGGTATCAATAAACAAATCAATTATATCTTTTAAACGTACTTTACTGTTATTGATAAAATAATCAGATTCACCCGTACTATATAAAACTCTTTTAATTTCAATCTCGGTAAAATCACTATTTAAATAATGGTCTTGATTATCGAATGTTAAAGCTACACTGGCATATTTTTTGGCTCCCCGCGATTTAGAACCCGTAAAAATGATGTCACTCATTTGATTAGCTCCCCGCAAGTTTTTGACTGATTGCTCACCAAGGACCCACCGAATGGCATCGACAATGTTGGATTTTCCACTACCATTGGGTCCAACAATAGCCGTGATATTATTATCTAAAACAATATTAGTTTTATCTGCAAAAGATTTAAAACCATCTAAACAAATATTTTTTAAATACATAATTTACCCCTTTATCTACTGCTCTTTTTATAGGCATCTTCCGCAGCCTTTTGTTCCGCCTCTTTTTTACTTTTGCCAATTCCCCGACCATATATTATGTCATCGATGCGTACTTCAACGGTAAACGTTTTATCATGGGCTGGGCCATCTTCACTAACAACAACATATTCTAAAGTATTTTTGTTAGTTTGAACTAATTCTTGTAAAATTGATTTATAATCAAACACAAATTGGACTTTATTTTCAATACAAGGAATAATTATTTTATAAATAAAATCCTTAACTACCTCTAAACCATTATCTAAATAAATAACCGCTAAGACACTTTCGAAGACATCGGCAACAATCGTTTTATTAATATTCTTTTCTTGGCCTTTACCGACACGAATATATTTTTTTAAATTAATTTTCTCCGCATAAGCATCCAAAGCTTCTTCACAAACATAACTAGCCCGGATTTTACTCATATCTCCTTCATTATAATCAGTATTTAAAAAGAAATATTCACTAGTTACTAGTTCTAAAACGGCATCGCCTAAAAATTCTAGTCTTTCATAGTTACTAGCATCATGTTCATTAGAATAAGAAGTATGCGTCAAAGCGGTCTTTAATAATTCGAGATTATGAATTTTAATACCATACTCGGCTAAAACATCTTGCATATTATCACTCTTTCATATTACTTAGACATTATATCATAGAGGATTAAAATAGTGGTAAAAATATTTGCGAAAAATTAAATAAATTTGTCGTTTTTGTACCTTGTAAAACTATTTGTTTAAGCGATGTTCATCTCTTTCTTTTTTCGAATATACACAACCACAGTAATCTTGACGATATAAATGATACTTATTAGCTAATTCAATACTTTTTTTGTAACCATCCCTCTTTTTAAAATCAGCATACAAAAAAGGAACCTTATAAGTAGTACTTAACATTTCGCCAATTTTATTTAACCACTCACTATTTTTATAAGGACTAACACTCAAAGTTGTTCCAAAATAATCAAAGTTGTGTTCTTGAGCTAAAAGGGCTGTTTTTTCTAAACGCAAGCGATAACAACGCGCACATCTACTCCCTCGTTCCAAAACATTTTCTAACCCTTTACTTATTTTATGAAATTCACTATTGTCATAATCACAGTCTAAAAAATCAATACCACAGTTTAATTCTTTGATAAATCTTTTTTGTTCCTCTTTCCTTTTTAGGTATTCTTCTTGGGGTTCAATATTTGGGTTATAATACAAAATAGTTATATAAAAATAATCCTTTAGCGTATCAATAACTGCTGAAGAACAAGGCGCACAACAACTATGCAATAAAAGTTTCTTTTTCCTGCCATTCAAACTATTTATTATTTCTAACATTTTATTATAATAATTCATCTTATCACCTAAGAAAAAGCATTAAATACTACTTGACCATTATCAGAATCTAAACCTAGAGTTCCTTTGGTCTCAAAAATAGTCGATATATCTAAATACATATTTAGTCTTTCAATATTAATTAAATTAATGTAAACATTATTGCCATCCCGCATCCGGAGTAAAAATCTTGTATCATCGATAATTACTTCGCCACTTTTTGAAGGAGAGTATTCTATTTCACTGATTAAGGAAATCGTGTTTTCATTCAAACTATTTAAACTATCAATTAGTCTATCATATATAGTATCGGGAACATAATTTATTAAAGCCGGAACACTCAAACTAAACTCATCCATCGTTTTTTTATTAGATAAAACATATTTATTTTCACTGCGATTATAAAATAAAACTTTCGCCTCATCAATTACAACAGTTACTTTACCTAATAAATTTTTCTTTACTTTAACATTATTGACTAATTCTAATTTTTTAATATTATTTTTTATTTTATAAGAACTATATTTAAACAACTTTGGATAATTTCGCAGATTAGCTACTTCTAAAATATCATAATCGCTTAACAATTTATTGCCCGAGATATAAATGTTTTTGGTTGGAATGTTAGCTAAGCCGAAAATTATTAAACCAAATAGACCAATAATTACGAAAAATCTTAATAATTTTTTGAACTGAAACTTTTTTTTACTTTTTTTCTTTTTTGTTTTCTTTTGCACAGTCGACACCTTTTTCTATTTTTATTTTACTAAATCTTTAATCAAATCATATATTTTTTGCACGGGTGATTCTTTTTGGTATTTTGCCATATTCTTTTTTAATTCATATACTGCTTCTTTATTATTTAAATATTTATCAATAAGCTGACTTAAATTTTCTTTAGTTAAATCTTTTTCTTCTAACATTTCAATACAACCATTTTGCTCTAGTTCTAAAGCATTATAGTATTGATGATTATTGGCAACATTAGGTGAAGGAATGATAATGCTTGGTTTACCTAAGCCGATGATTTCAAATAAAACCCCTGCCCCTGCCCGGGAAATAATTAAATCACTTTCCGCCATAATTCCTGGTAAATTGTCCATATAAGGAACTAATTTAACATGACGAGCATCTTTTATTTGGTCTTGAAATTCGCTTAGATTGACATTGTTACCTACGATATAAAGAATTTCATAATTATCATGTAAATTACTATTTAAAAAATCTTGCATCTTTTGATTTAAAGAGGCACTACCTAAACTACCCGCTACATATAAAACCAATTTTTTTTCTTTGGTGAACCCCAGCGTTGTTTTATCAATTTTTACTACATCCGTAGCATTATCTAAAGAAGGATGACCAGTATAAACAACTTTTTTGGCTTTCTTTAAAAAGGTTTGCGAACTTTCAAAAGTAACCCCAACTAAATCAGCATACTTGCTAGTTAAATAATTAACTTTACCGGGTCGACTATTTTGTTCATGAATAAAAGTTTTAATTCTTAGTTTATGCGCGGCTTTTAAGACGGGATAAGTTACATATCCCCCAATACCTATTACTACATCTGGCTTAAATTCTTGCATGATTTTTAAACATTTTTGGTAGGCTTTTTTGATTAAAAAAACATTTTTGATATCGCGTTTGATATCTTTTGTAAAACCATATATTTCTAAGCTTTCATATTTAATATGTTTTTGAGGCACAATATCTTTTTCCATCCGATTATGCGTGCCAATGTATAAAACTTCTAAATTTTTTTCTTCTTTTTGAAATTTTTCAATGATTTTTAAAGCCGGATATATGTGTCCACCACTACCTCCAGCCGATACTATTATTCTCAAAAGTAACCACCTCTAATTAAAGATATTATATCATACCCAATCTTATTATTATAGATTTTTATTTTTTGAGTTTAGGTATTTTATGAATTTTTTTGTTAAATCAACCTTATTTTATATATGATTTAAATAATAAATAAA
>CANQGB010000042.1 GCA_947600335.1 uncultured Bacilli bacterium
CACAAATTTAGGTTTTTATCAACATCAAAAAATAAGAGATTTTTTATTTTTCTCTTATTTTAACTGTGAATAGTAACGGAAAATTTTTAATTATTGATAAAATATACCCTGTACCAAATTAAAAACATGTAAGCATTGTATATTTTACGGCTATTATTTTTTATATTAGAATAATGTTCTTCTAATAACTCATTAATATATTGTTTATCAAAAAATTCATCTACATAATCTTGATTAAATTCTTCCTTAATCATTTTATAATACTTTTCTTCTTTAATCCACTTTGCAAAAGGAACCGGAAAACCTAATTTTCGCCGTTTAGACCATTCTTCTGGAATGCGCCGATTAGCAATATCGCGAAAAATATATTTGGTTTGTTTATCTTTAATTAAATACTTAGTCGGAATATGCTTCGCATAATCAAAAACTAAAATATCCAAAAGGGGCACTCTTAACTCTAAAGAATTCGCCATAGTCATTTTATCGGCTTTTAACAAAATATCTTGAGGTAACCAAAAATGCATATCGATATACATCTTTTTCGTTACATCATCTAAATCTTTAACTTTATCATAATAAGGCTTAATGATATCTTTAATCTCTTCCGTACTTCTTAAATCCGGATTTAACATTAAATTAGCTTCATCCCCACTCATATAAGAACCATGCCCGATATACCGTTCATAAAAAGGTTTACCATATAACTTTAAAGTATTTTGACCAGGAAAATGTGGCAAAGGACTGACAGCTTTAGCTATTATCTTTCTTAACCCTAAAGGAATTTTAGTATAAACCCTCAAACTCAAAGGCTCATAGTATTCATTATAACCCGCAAACATTTCATCACTGCCCTCCCCGGACAAAACAACTTTTACTTGTTCGCTAGCCAGTTTAGATAAAAAATACAAAGGCACGGTTGATAAATTAGCATGAGGTTCATCTGTATGATACATAATCGTTGGTAAAACCTCAAAAAATTCCTCACTACTAATCTTCTTTTGATAATTTTTAATACCTAGTCTATTCGATAAATCTTGCGCCAATCCCGTTTCATCAAATCCGGGAATATCAAAGCCTACTGAAAAAGTTTTAGCTGGCTTAGCAACACTGACTACATAAGAAGAATCTACTCCACCTGATAAATACGAACCAACCTCCACATCACTGGTAATTTGATGATACTTAACAGAAGATTCTAATACCTCTTGCAATTCTTTTCTAAATACCTCATAAGGTTTATCGACTTTTTCATATTCCACTTGAAAATACTCTTTTGTTACCAACTTACCATTTTTATATTTAAAATAATGTCCAGGTTTTAACTTATAAACATTTTTAAAGAACGTTTCTTCATGTACAGAATATTGAAAAATCAAATACATCTTTAAAGCCTTTTTATTAACTTCCTTTTTAAAATCTGGATGTTCTAAGAAGGCTTTTATCTCGGAAGCAAACATAAACGTATTTTTATCTTTATAGTAATAAAATGGTTTAATGCCAAAATAATCGCGAGCCCCGACTAATTCATTCTTCACTTTATCATAAATAACAAAAGCAAACATTCCTCTCAACTTAGCAAATAACTTTTCTTTATACTCTTGATAACCATATAATAAAACTTCCGTATCAGTTTTAGTCTTAAATTTATAACCTTTCTTTACTAATTCTTCTTTAATTTCTTGATAATTATAAATTTCCCCATTAAACACAATACCTAACGTTTTATCAGCATTAAACATCGGTTGAATACCTTTAGTCGATAAATCGATAATGGAAAGTCTTTTATGACCTAAAGCAACTTCTTTATCGGCATAAAAACCATCTTGATCTGGTCCGCGATGATTTAATCTCTCGCCCATTTTTTTGATTATTTCTAATTTTTCTTTTTTACTTTTTTTATCTACAAAACCTACAATTCCACACATCTTTAATCCCTACTTCCAGTAACTATTTTTATATTCTATATAATAATGTGCCCATCTTTTACGAAGCATTAAAAACCGTTTAAAATTCCTATCTAAAGGCGCATCCATAGGTTTAACTACCTTTTTCCATAAACTAAGTGCTTCCTTTTTAAAAGCCTTATTTTTGATATATTTTTTGACAATTCCTTTTGGTACAAACGATAAAAGCACCTTTTTATCTAAAAACTCATATTCTGTTTCTAAGTTATACAAAACATCATCGACTAAAGTTTTAACTAAATTTTTACCTAAGGCACTAACATAATAACTACATCTTCCTTGCCGGGCATTAATTTCTAAAACTTTAAAGGTATTATCTCGCTCGTCATATTTCATATCTACTTCTGCAAAACCTCGATAGCCAATTTTTTCCATAAATTTCTTGATTTCTTTCGCTTGCTTAGGTACATTCCCTTTAGTGGTATTAAACCCATTAATCAAAACAGCCGCATTACCTACCATCGACTTAGTTCGTTCTTGTAATCCAATCTGGGCAAAACTTACAAATTGAACTTGCCCATTTTGATTGACATAGACCACACTATCAAACAAATTAGAATCATCTCCGGGGATAAATTCTTGAATAATTAACTTATCCGTATAACCCCCATTTATTATGTTATCAACAACTGTTTCTAACTCTTCTTGGGTATTAACTTTATAAATTTTATGCTTGTCTATAAAACTCAAATGATTATACATTACCACATTACTTGGTTTAACAACTAAAGGAAAAACTAAATCAACCGTCTTAAGTTCCCGGGCTTTTCCACAATCATAATACAAAGTTTTTGGAAAAAGTAGATTACTATCCTTATACGTTTTATAAAACTTTTCTTTATTAGTTAAACTTTTAATAACCTCTAAACTAGGTACATTATAAACAAAATTATCTTGGAGTTTATGCGAATTACTAGCAATAAATTCTGTATAAGTTTCATTTGTACTTACCAACACAATCTTTTTACTTTCCCATTTTTTAGCCACTTCATCTAAAGTTTGAAAAAATACTTTTTTATCCCACAGATTCTCCACATAATAAACATTTAAAATATCGGAAAACTTTGTAAAAGCCAAACGTTCTTTCCCAATTAAATAAGCCTTTTTGTGATATGCTTCATAACAACACCTAGCCATATAATAAGCATTAGCATCTGTTCCTAAAATTAATACCTCAAAATCCATGAGTGTCCTCCTTAGTATTTTACCTCAATACATTCATCTTTATTTTTATAAACTCGCACGACCCTATTTTGAATTAAGTTAAATAATTGATAACTATTTTTACCTAGTCTTTGACAAACTTCTTGAATAGTAATATTGTCCCCGATTATTTCTACTTTATCATTTATTTTAACTTTCTCATCTACTAAAACCATTAACATATCGCTTGAATCGGCTACAATTTCATAGCGGTTATTTTTGATAAAAACATATTTAAAATCTTTGGTAACTCCATCGGCATAACCACATGGAATCGTGGCAATATAACCATCTTCCTTAACTTTATAACTCGCATTATAACCTACTACTTCATCCTTTGAAACTTTTCTTAACGCTAAAACATGAGAATACATTTTAAAAGCTGGTTTCACTTGTAAATCGTTTTCTAAAATAGTGGGACTAATATGATGTTTTTTGATAAATCTATTTCTTTTTAGCATCCGCAACTTGGCTTTTAAACCCGTTCCCCATTTACTGCTTCCATTAAAGCCAAACATAACAATACCCATTCTAACCCCAGTCGTAAAATCTAGTTTTTCATGTTTAACTAAGGTCAAACTTCTATCTACATGGACTATTGGAATTTCTGTTAAATCAATCCCTTCAATTAATTCTTTAAAACGAGCAATTTGTTTATCATAGTAAAAATCATTAACTCCCGAGGTCATTAAATGCGTATAAATTCCTTCTAAAAAAATATTTTTCGTTTTCTTTAAAAGTTCGTATATTTCTTGCACTTCTTTTTTATCTTTTAAACCTAATCTATTCATGCCACTATCAATTTTAATATGAACCTTTAATTGGGCAATTAACTTTATTTTACATAAGTTGCTGACATAATCTTTATTTTCAACCGTTATGGTAATATTGTTATTAACACAGTCATCGATATATTCTAAAGGAATCGGTTCAAGAATTAAAACAGGAATATCCCGATTATATTTTCGCACTTCTAAAGCTTCTTCTAAAGAAGATACGGCCAAGTAATTAACTCCTGCTTCGATTAAAGTATTGATAATTTTAATTCCATGATGATAAGCATTATTTTTAACTACCCCAATATAATATTGATATTGATTGTACTTCTTTATTATTTTTTTAACATTGTTTTCTAAAATTTGTTCATCGATTTCTACATAGGTTTTTCTATACATAAAAAAGTCTCCTTATATTGTATTATAACGAAAAAAAGACCGGACCTCAACAAAATAACTTTTTAAAAAAAGATAAATTCAACTTTTACATTACTTTTGACATTTTTTGACAAATTATAGTTTACATTAACTATATCATAACCAACTATGAATGAAATGGATAATAAAATATTTGATGATATCAATGGTTATAGTTTAGATAAGGAACAACGCGCGGCCATTTTAACTCCTAGTCAATATTGCATTATTGTTGCTGGAGCTGGGTCAGGAAAAACTTTAACCATGATTGGCAAAATAAAGTATTTAACACTCATTAAAAAAATCGAACCTGCCCAAATTCTTTGTATTTCTTTTACCAATGAAACTACCAAATCGCTACAAGAAAAACTGGGTGCTTTAAAAGTCGATGTTCTAACCTTCCACAAATTAGCTATTAAAATTTTGAAATTAAATAACTTGGAATACGAATTAGTTTTAGATGATTATTTAGATGATATTATCAAAACTTTCTTTACCGATTATTGTTACCAAAACCCCTTATTTTTTCGCAATTTTCAAAAATTGTATCATAAACCATTTTTAACGCAAAAAAAGTATACTGCCATAATTAATAGTTTAGAATTTAAAAAAGTGCATAATTTAATCAAACAATTCATTAATTTATACAATGCCCACAATTTAAAATCAGCCGATTTTATTAAATTATTTACTAAAAAAGACAGTCCTTTATTAATTCTTACTTATGCCATCATTAATTTTTATGAACAAGAAAAACGCGAAAATAATCTTTTAGATTTTAATGATTTAATAAAAAAAGCCATTGACTTAATGCACGATAATGCTAAGTTTCCTCATTATGCTGAGATAATCGTCGATGAATTTCAAGATACTTCTCTCCTCCGCTTAAATTTAATTCAAGAATTAGTCTTTCGTAATCAAGCTAAACTGACTGTCGTCGGTGATGATTTTCAATCGATATATAAATTCTCGGGTTGTGATATCAATTTATTTTTAAATTTCTCCGATTATTTTCCCAAAGCCGCAACTTATAAAATTCAAAATACTTATCGCAATAGTCAAGAACTTATCAACATTGCTGGTGACTTTGTAATGAAGAATCAAAATCAAATTACCAAGAAATTAACTTCGCATAAGCATTTACCTAAGCCTATCAAATTAATCAAAGAAAAAGATAAAAAGACCACTTTAATTAAAACTATTTTATACATTCAAAAAAATTTAGAACCAGAAATTCTCATTCTAGGCCGCAATAACAAAGATATTTACAACTACTTACCTCCAAGTGAAATTAAATGGCAAGAAAATAACTATTTTACCTATCAAAACTGGACTTTAAGATATCTAACCGTTCATAAATCAAAAGGCTTAGAAAGCGAAAATGTCATTATTATTAATTTAGAAAATGGTCAACTAGGTTTTCCTAGTCAAATACCTGAACCCCATATTATTAAAAACATAAAAAAAGAAGAAAACTTTCTTTTTGCCGAAGAACGCCGCCTATTTTATGTAGCCTTAACGCGAACCAAAAATTATTGTTTTCTTCTTATTCCTAAAAATCCTTCTATTTTTATCAAAGAAATTAAAAAAGATAAAAAACATACCGAAACCTTAAAACTTTAATTACTTTTTTTCTTTAATAATGCAATAAAAAAGCCTTCAAAATACTCATTTGGTGCTAGACAAACTGTTCCAGGAATATCAACCGGTAAAGTTTCTATCTCTTTAGATATATTAATCGGTATAATTTCCAAAGCGATTTGTTTTTGAACTTTATTTAAAACCATTTCATTTTCATTTTTTAATATTGAACAAGTTGAATAAACTACTAAACCACCTGGCTTGACTAACTTCAAAGCCTTTTTTAATAATGCTTCTTGTCTATCGGTTATTTTTTTCAACCGTTCTTTTGAAAAGATATCTTTCTTTATCTCTTCGATATTTATCGTGCCACTTCCACTACAAGGAGCATCTAATAAAATCGTATCAAAAGAAAACATGCTATCTAAATCCAAAGCGTTTTCATTTAAACAATTACAACAAGTTACGCCTTGTTTTTCTAAATTGTATTTTAAACGTTCTAAACGAATTTTATTTTTTTCACAAGCCGTAATATAAGCTTTATTATTAGTTTCGATAGCCATCTGTGTAGTCTTAGATCCAGGTGCAGCACACATATCCAAAATATCTTGTTTTTCATAAGGATTCAAAATTAAAACTGGTAACATTGAAGACAAACTTTGTAAATAAACGTCACCATTTTGATAAATGTCTAACTTTTTAATATCCTCTTCATTATTTTCTTTTAAAATAAAAGCCTTAGAATACCAAGGCACACTTATTACTGGAATATTATTATTTTCTAGAACATTTTTTACTTCTTGAATACTAGTTTTTAAAGTATTGATTCTTAAAGTTGTATATCTTTTTTGCGCATAGCCTTCTAAGATTTTAGCAACATTATCTTTACTATATTGTTCATTTAATAAATCTAATAATATACTAGTCATATTTTATAATCCGCGAACTAAAGCTGAATCAAATCTATTATTAATAGTTCTATCGATTTCCAAATTATTTAAAATTCTAAAGCGCTTTATAACATCATCACAATATTTTTTCGAAGCAATAATACTTCCCTTTTTAGTTTGGCGTAATATACAATTATTAATTTCCTCATCGCAATGGAAAACCCCATTTTGAATAAAGTAAAACTTAAATTCATTATAATCATGAAAAATATAAACAATACTTCTTTCACACTCACATGCAGAATATTTTTTTTCTTCCGCTATCAATAAATCTGCAAAAAATACATATAATTTAGCTTCTAAATCAAAATCAAACATACGTTAATCCCTTTCTCTCATAAAAAACATATGATATTATCTCGCAAAAATATAACTTTGTCAAACTATTTTTATTTTAAGTTTATTTGTAATTTTTTTTGTAAAATTGAAAATTTCTCTTTTCATTTCATAGGTATTCATTGTAAAATAATTCATAAGGAAACACCTCCGTATTTTTGTTTACTATGATGCTTTATTTTACAATTTTATTATACTAAACAAAATGGAAGTTTTCCTTATTTTTATTTAAAAAAGATGAAAAAGTTTTTCACATTTTCATCTTTTTTGATGTCAAGTATTTTTTTTACCTAAACTCAAAATTTTTATATAACAATAAGTTACCAGTTAATTTTTAAGTACTATCATTTTATAAATTATCATAATATTCTCTTAAACCTAAATACTTATTATTCCAAAGTTCTAATGTTCCATTCAAAACATATGTATATATTAGTGTTTTCATCTTATTATCACTAGTATCTTCTATAGTATAATATTCTTTATAATGCATAACCTTATCATATAAAAATAAAGCTGGTCTATTTTCATAATATGTTGTTTCAACTCTAAAACTTTTAAATCTTCCTAAATGTCTGCAATAATTTATAGTATCAAGTAAAACTTTTTCACCATAACCCCTTTTTCTAAACTGGGGTAATATTGCAAACCAATCTAACCATATTGTATCAGGATATTCTCTAAAAACATCCACACCAGTAATACCTATTAATTTTTCTTTATCATAAACCAAGAAAAAACAATTATCATCTAATGTATTTATTGCTTTGTCATATAAATCATTATAATCTAGGTCTTTTGGCCAGATTGATTTTTGAATATCAAACGCTATATCAACTGTGTCCTTATCAATTTTTACATAAGTTAAATTATAATTCGATTCCATATATACTTACAATCACCTATCATAATAATATCACAATAAATGTTAATTGTTTTATTATTTCAATAAAAGCTATATTATATTAGTCAATATGCAAGTGTTTTCTAAATTGACAATTTTATTACTAATTTCAATTGTATTAAGAACAAATGTTTGATATAATGTTACTAGATACATTTGGAATATATCAGATGCTTTCCCTTTCTATTTATCAAATGATAAAAGAAAGGTGGTGATATTTATGACAAAAAGAGAATTTTCTCAATTTATTATAATATTACTCCTATTCTTAGTCGTAATTATTTTACTTCTAAAATAGCAAAAGCATCTGATTTCAACAATCGTTGATTTCAGATGCACTCCTAAAGGATAACATTTGATTCCTACAATCAAATGTATCCTTTTTTTTATTTTATGCAAGTTTCCTTGACATATTCATAATAACATAAAAACAACTTTTTGGCAAGTTGTCTTTTGTTATAAATAATTGAACTATAAAAGTCCGAGTCTAATTTCAGTCTGGTGCCCTAAAGGAAGGAGTACGACAACTTTTTATTAATTTTTTTTATAGACTAGTATAGAATCTTTTATGTTCAAATCTTGAAATTTTAAGCCTTTTACTCCCATGAAAGATATCAAATTTGGATTATATTCTCTTAAAATATTAAAAGTTTTTTCTAAATCATATATTAAACACCAATCATCTTCGTATTTTGTATTTCTTGTTATTTGATATAAATAACAAATTAAAAGATTTCCATTTTGATTTAATGATTCTGCTAATTTATCAGTCATAATTTTCACAAAACGTCTAGGTAAATATGTTCCTATATTTGACAACCAAATATTATCATAATTTCTTATCAAATTTATTTTAAACAAATCACCAGTTATAAAATGAGGAAATATTTTTTGAATTTTATCTCTTATTTTTTCATAATATGTTAAATTTTTTAAATATGGGTTACAACCTAATATAACATTGGTTCTATCTTCATCTAAAGAAAACATATTATTTCTTATATCCATAGGTTTAAAAGTATTAAATAATTCATCCCAAAATAAATACGATTCATAATCAAGCCAACGTAATGTTAATTTCACTTTATTATATAGTTCTTTATTAAAAACAAATTTATTATCCTTGAAAACATTAGGATAATCTTTAAATCTTAAAAATAACATGAATTCTTTTAATTCTAAATTTAATATGCTAGCTATTTTTAAATAATAATAAAATTTTGTGTATGGATTAACATCTAATACAGAAACATCTTGGCATCCATATAAAATTGCGTTTATGGCTTGATCTCCAGAAGATCCCACAGTTAATAATGATTTATCTTTTAGGTCAAATTCATTAATATAACCTGATATATTTTCTGTTGTAAAAGGATAAATTTGATAAAAGCAATTTTTTTGTGCACCATCATCAACATCTATTTTTCCTTCACATCTTCTAATGGCCCAGTCCATAATTTTACTAAAATCTTGGCTCATATTATCACCTACATTTAATACGCATATTAAATAGTCAATATGCAAGTATGTTTTCTTAATTGACAAACAATCAATTTAAATTTATGGATTATTATAACATACTTTTAAACAGTTTAAAACTCGAACGATATAAGTCCGAGTTTGGTATCTATCTGGTGGCTCCAGCGGGAATTGAACCAGCGACACAAGGATTTTCAGTCCTCTGCTCTACCAACTGAGCTATGAAGCCAAAATGGCGGTTCGTACGGGATTCGAACCCGTG
>CANQGB010000043.1 GCA_947600335.1 uncultured Bacilli bacterium
TGTTTTTCTTGAATTTTTTCAATTCCATTTTTTTCTCTCCTTCTATTTTTTATACCTTTATTATAATTTGTATTATTATTAATTACAATATCATTATGGTATACTCTTTACATTTATAGTTTAGCAAAACAAAAAAGAAGATTTTGTCAATTTATTATAGCTTAAAATTACTAAAAATGTTTAAATTTACTATATTAACTCTTTTAATATTTCTCTAACTTAATATTTTAAATATGTTTATGAAACTTTTATATTTATAAAGGCAATGATTAAATTTAATGTTAGAAAAAATAAATATGGTAATAAGTATTATAAAATACGAAAATAAAAACAGGCTATTAACCTGCTTTTTGTTTGTCAATTATTTTTTAGCAATCGATGTATACGCCTTCCATGGAATCGTAATGACCTCTAGCATTAGTATAAAAGTCGAATACATTTCCTAATCCAGCATATCCAATTGTATAATCTTTACTAACTGATAAAGATACATTATCCATAGAATGTTGATAACTAGCATAAACTCTACCACCAGTAGTTGTATTAAAAGTTTGAGCAATTTTTATATAATCTTGAGATGGCAACTTAAATGATACACCAAAACCAGTGCTAGTTTTTTTGACATCACTTTCTAATGATGTATAGCTGCCAGCAGAAACAACAGTTGTCGGTGTACTAGTTAAAGTTGAATTTGGTAAGTAGGCACCCATAACATCATAACTTCTAGTTGCAGGGCTAACTTTCCAATCAAGTGATACAGATACAGAACATCTTGTACCAACCGCTCTTGATATTTTTAATGTTTTTGCTGAAGATGAGATGGTAGTTGCCATTGTTGAATAAGGCAAATACTCAATATATGTTTTACTTTTAACTAACTCAGGTTTCATTATTTCTTCTTCAAACATACCAAATACTTCGGGTGTAATCATTTCTTGATATCCTTCACTATACATAGCACTAAAGAAATCATATTGATCTTTGGTAAATTCTACACCATATTGATTAGTGTAATAAATTTCAGTGGCATGAACAGTTTGGATGCCTACAATACACATTACTAAAGTTAAAAATTGACAAACACTTTTTTTTGAAAATAATTTCATTTCCATAATCTCCTTTCTGATTTTAATTTTAAAATATTAGTAAAAAAAAAGATAGCACTTTTTATTTGCTATCAGTAAATATTGTCATTTATTATGCTAATAAATTCTTTAATGAAATCTTTATCATCTTTTATATTAGCACTATCTTCTTCAACAGTTTCATAATTAGTAGTTTCTGTCTTTTCATAAGTTAATAAATCTTTGTCTAAATAGTAAGACCATATACAATCATATCCTTTTATGTATTTATTAACTATTAACGCATTTGTATTTTCATAAAACATAAATTCTAATTGTTCACTTTTATTATCAATATATAAATTATAAACATTTTCTTCTTTTTCAAATTTTGTTTTAATATTGTTTATAAGTTTATCATTGTCTATTCCAGTTTCAGTATTTTGATTATTTTTGATATCGCCCTTATTTAAATTTAATAACTCATCATTTTGGTATATTTTTCTTAAATCTAGTTTCATATTTTCTGTATGGTCTTCGCCTTGAATTTCAATATATAAATTTTCTAGAAAAATATTTTTATTATTCATACTAAAATATTCATTATAGCCGTTATCTTCTTCTAAAAAAATACCAGCAGTTTGTTCATTATAATAAATATCATGTCTTTCACCATTATCGAGAACATATAATGATAATTTTTTAACATTCTCATTAGTTTCAATGTTTTGAACAGTAAAATAAACTTTTGATTTTGTTAAAATAAATAAACCATTATTGATAGTGAAGTTATCACTTCGGCCTGTTACTTCATAAATATTTTGTGCCTTATACGATGTAAAAAAGTAGTAACCTAAAAAAGCAAATACTAAAATACAAATTAATATTGAAGATATACGGGTTATCTTTTTGGTTTTATTATGCATTTTAATAATTTCTTTAGTTGTTTCAGAATTTATTGCTTCTATATTATCTTTGGTTGCTCTTTCACCATTAATAATTTCTGGTAAAGTTAATTCAAAAATCTCTGCTAGTTTAATCATTATACTCATACTTGGAGTCGTTTGACCAATCTCCCATTTTGATACACTTTGTCTTGAAATATATAACTTAGCTGCTAAATCTTCTTGTGACCAATTTCTTTCAGTTCTTAATTCTTTAATAAAATTTCCTATTTTATTATCCATTACTACATCTCGCCTCTCAAAAATATAATATCATAATTTTTATAAAATTTTAATATATATTTTGCAAATAGTGAATTGCTTTTTAAAGTTTTATCATATTATTGGAAAAATAATGCTATAATGAATTTAACACAAATGGGTTTAATTATTGACCACTATTTAAAACCCATTCTGTGTTAGAAAGTAGGTTATATAAAAAGTAAAGGAATTTGATATGAGAAGTAAAAATATACAGGATGAAAATAATTTATATGTAGATTGTCAAGAGTACATTATGACTGACACGATTAATAATATTTCATTAAAAGATAATTTAAAAAAAACTATAAGAGAACAATTAATTTTCTTTAAAGAGAATGAACCTTTAAAGATATTAAAAAAATCCCATCATAGATGGGAAATTTCCATAAATCATTTGAATAATATATATGAGAAGATTTCAAATGAATTACAGCAAGAGTACAAAGATTTAGAAGAGATTATGGTCCTTGTACCCCGCCAAAACTAGAATATAATATTTAACTTACTTTCGAAAGCACTTTTAGGGTGCTTTTTTATTTTTTAATGAACCATTTCTATAATTTGGACATTTATTGCCTGCAATCCTTTAGAAGTTTCAATTAATTTAAACTCAACAGTTGCGCCTTCTTTTAAAGTTTTATATCCTTCTTTATTAATGGCGGAATAATGAACAAAAATATCATCAAAATTTTTACATTCAATAAATCCATATCCTTTCTCATTATTAAACCATTTTACGGTACCTCGCATTTTAAGCCACACCTCTCCTTCTTACTCTAAATAACAATACTGCTATTGCATAGTATGTACTTAAAATGCGACTAACTCGTACGCTAGTATGCAATCTTTGTTTATATTAATATAAATAATATTAAAATTATTTTATGGCTTTTTGTCTTAATTTCTTCAATTAGTGTTTAAAACTTTAATTTTTTAAGCATTAAAAAAGCGTGATTTTATTTACACACTTTTTTTCATTTCTAAAGTAATATAATAGACATTATTGATTATTTCGATTTTTTCATTTATATATTTATTTTGTTTGATGGAATATAAACCTAGGCCATGGCCTTTATTTTTGGTAGTATAATATTTCTCACCTAATTTATCTAAATCAATGTTATTATCAAAATTATTACCAATCTTAATAAATAAGCTATCATCATCTTCATAAAGGTCGATGATGATAAAAGGCTTAGCCATGTTTTGACAACTTTCAATAGCGTTGTCCATGGAGATACCTAAGCAATCTATAACATTATTAAAATATTTAGAAGAAAACTTTTTAAATGGGTCACCTTTTAGTTTGTTATCAATTATAATATCATAATTTTTATTATATAACTTTTCAGTTACTAAACCTTTAATACCATGAGGTAATTTATATAAATTATTGTTTTTGATTATAGGAGTATTTTCTTCGATTATTTCATTAATTAAATTTAAACCTTTTTGATTGCTAAAACTTTTAAGCGCAATTAGTTTGTTTTTAATGTTATGTTTATATATATTATCTTTTTCAATATGTTGATTATAAAGATCAATTGTTTCTAAAAGTTTTTCTATTTGTTTTTTTAATTTTTGATTTTGAATATATAGTCTTATACTAATAATTATTAAAATAATTAAACCTATTAGTAAAATAAAATTACTTACTTTTTCCATATATTACTTCTAACTCCTTTTTGAATTTTCTAGATAACATATAAATTTTCTCACCATTATCTAAAACAAAATAACCTTTGGCCCAGTTAAGAGCTTCGACATGGTCAAAATTTACAATGCAAGCACGATGGACTAATTTGAAACGATCATCTAAATAATCCATAACATCAGTTAAAGATAAATTAAGAGCATAGTTGTTATGATTAGTAACAATGATAATTTTACGTTCTTCTTTATCACGATAAATATAATTAATGGAATGATAAAAAATTTGAATATTATAATGGCGGCAACTAAATTTAAACATCTTATTGTCATATTTTCTTTTAAAGATATCATTAACGGCTTTTTGTAGACGTTCTTTCATATTATGAAACTTTTCAATAAAGTCATATATTTCATGAACTGATCGATATGTAGCTTCAAACATTTTTTCATGCGAAGTTAGAAAAATTATTTCACTATCCCAGTCACTTTTTCTAATATATTTAGCAATGTCTAAACCACTTGTTTGAGTAGATAATTCAATATCTAAAATATAAATTTTTCTTTCATCAATATTTTTAATTACAGATTTTAACTCGGGACAAAATTTCGAATAATATTCAATGATGACATCTTCATTTCTAACAATTTCGGTATCGCGAAGAATTGTCTTGATTTCCATTTGAGTATTTTTATTATCTTCTACTACGACTATCTTAATCATATTTTTTCTCCTACATTGTTTACTATTAGCAATTATAACATATTATTTTAGTAAATTACAACAAATTCACACACCACATGATTTTATCACATAAGTTTGATAATTTTCGACAAATATGACTAAAATGTCTTGTTCTTTGCTTAATTTATCACTTATTTTGGGAATTTCAGGATTATTGCCAAAAATATAGACTTTTTTAGGACGATAAAAATTAGATAACAAAAAATTATAGGCTTTTTTGATATTATTATTAAATAAGTATAAAGGAATTCTAATATATTTTAAATCACCTTGATAATAGTGATAATCTAGATAGTCAGTAGTGATATTTAAATATGATACTTTAGGAGATAATTTTAAAAATTCTGTAACAGGAGTAAATTTTATAGTTTTAAAAAATTCGAAAAATATATTTTGAATCATTTCTTGATAAAGGTCACTGTAATTATAATTAGTTATTATTTGAATATTACTGCCAAATAATGATAGTGGTAATTTATTTTTATTTAAAAACTTGGTAAACTCTTTTATAAATTCATTTTTGTTAATTATTTCATCATTTTTAAGGCTTAAAAAAAAATCAGAACAGATTTGATTTTTTTTATAATCAAATATATTTATTTCGTTGTTAGAAAAGTAAATGCTATATCGTAATTTTTTCATAGTTATTCCTCATTTATTAATATATTTATTTTTCGTAGATTCGCCACCTTTTATATGTCTTAAAGCTAAATGGTCATTTAATATATCTTTAACTTGCGCATATAATTCTTCAGATATTTTAGGTAGCTTTTCTTGCAAATCTTTATGAACAGTACTTTTACTTATTTTATAATATTGAGCAATTTCCCGAATTGTTTGTTTAGTTTCGATTAAATAATTAGCTTCTTTTAACACTCGATGTTCAATATATTTATTCACTTAAACAACCCCTTCGTTAAAAATATATTTTAGAAAAGGGGTTACTATTACTAATTTAAGTCAGAAATATCCATTGTATAAAAGTTTTCAGGATTTATTACTTGACCATTATAATTTACTTCAAATAGCATAGATGATGGTTCATTACTAAATTTATTATTGGTACTTAAACCGATTGTTTCACCTTGACTAATGGAATCGTTTACTTTTAAATTGACATTTTTTAAACCATAATAAACGGTTGTTAGATTATTATTATGGGAAATGTAAACAACGGTATTTAAGATTTCATCTTGTTTAATATCCATGATAGTGCCATCTAAAACGGCTATGGCTTCGAAATCTTCTTGGTTTGTGTATACAACTCCACTATTTTGGAGATAAGTATTTTCATAGTAAATTAAAGATTTTTCTTGTTCACTTTCGGTAGAGTCTTTATCATAGAATTTAATGCTAGTATTTACGGCTTCATTAGCATAAGGTCTAATTATGCTTACTGTATCCACTACAGGAGTGGTTTCTTCGGTTACTATATCTGTTACATAATCATTATCAAAATCATTGGTAGGTTGTAAGTTTCTAGAAATTAGTGTCATGGAGATAATTATGATACTGATACAAATTAGATATAATGTGGGTAATACATATCCTTTTAATTTTCTTTTAGTCATTTTTTCACCTTCCTATTAGTAATTTGACCAAAAGAAAAAGTTTTATACTATTTTATTTATTTCAACATCATTATAGTAGTATTTTAAGATTTCTTGATAAGTATAGCCTTCTTTAGCCATACCATTAGCTCCATATTGACTCATACCAACACCATGGCCATAGCCTTTGGTCGTTATATTAATTTTATCATTAGTTAGATTGAAAGTTATATCGGTTGAACGAAGGTTTAATAATGTTCTTAACTCAGTACCTTGAAATTCTTGATTGTTAATAACTACACTGTTTATGTGATTAGTATCAGATTTAGAAATATTAGAGATATTGAGAGGTTCACAAGTAGTTAAATTAAGTTTTTGACAAAAGTCGTTAAGAGAAAATGTGACTGTAACGGAAAAATTGTTTAAAGTGGAGTTATCCCAGGTAGAGGTTGTACTTTTGATATAAGGTAAATCTTCTTGGAAGACAGTTTTAGCATCTTCCGTTTGACCGTTACTCATAGCGAAATAAAAGGCTTCAATAATTTCATTGTTGTAGGTTATTATTTCGTCTTTTGTGTCTTGAACAGCTTGAACAATTTTTTGATAGTAATAAGGATAATCACTACCCCACTTTTTTTGCATTTCATCTGTGGTAATATAGGCCTGATTGGTAACACTAGTTAAAATATCATAAGATTGATTTTGATTTTGTTTAATTTTATAAAGAGCATAAGTTCTTGAAGCAACAGCTTGGGCTTTTAAGGCTTCTTCGTGAAATGAGGCAGGCATTTCAGCAGCTAGGACGCCAATTAAATAAGTATCTAAATTCAGTGTTTCTAAAGAATTGTCTTCGTTTTTGATGGTAATTTGGTTTTCTTCAGTAAAAAAAGAGTGACTAGTTTCAGATTTAGAACTAATCACTGCCATTAAAGTAAAACTTAAAACAACAATTATACATAAAAGTATTTTGTTTTTCATTTTTTTCTTCCTTTATATTATTTTGCTTACTGTTAAAAAATCAGTTATAAAGTTAGTAAATAAGTATCCTAAAATAATGCTTATTATAAGACATAGTATTCGAGTTTCTATAACTTTACCTTTTTTGATAAATTTTTCAAAATTAAGGCAAGTACAAGCATAAGTACATAAAAGGATATTAAAAACATATAAATATAACTTATAATTCATTATATTCTCCATTTTCATAATTTATTATTTTATTTATACGTTTTAAATGTCGTTCTTCGGTAGCTGGCTTGGTAGTAATGAAAACATCGATAATTTGCATGGTGGTATCAATGTCTATTTCACTACTTAACGCTATTATGTTAGCGCCATTATGATTTTTACTTTTAAAGGCATCATCAACTGTTAAAGTTCGAGCACAACGAATGCCTTTGACTTTATTTGCCGCAATACTAATACCAATACCGTTTCCACATATTAATATACCTAAAGAATTAGGATTATTGATGACATTTTCGCCTACTTCAAAAGCAAAGTCAGGATATTCATCTTCTGGACTATTTAGAAGTTTGGTATCAATTAATTCAATGCCATCTTCTTTTAGTCTTTGTTTTATTTCATTTTTTAAATTAACACCGCGATGGTCACAACCAATAAATATTTTCATTTTTCAATTTTCCTTTCTTCTACTTGAGTAAATTTGGGCAATAAGCCCACATTGTTTTCACGATGAGCAGGTAATTGATAGATATCATAACGAGGATAACAATTTGCTCCTAATAGATAACATTTATCTTTACCGACAGCAATATCCCAACCAATATACCCTACTTGAGGTATTTCTAAAGCGGCAATCTCACATATTTCTTTGATTTCTTTCCACTTGGGTATTTTTAAATCAACGATTGGTTTGTTGGTTAGAGGATGATTTTCATATAAATTATTATTTCTATCTACTGCTGGATATTTAATTACTCCAGTATCAATTTCTATCGGAGCAATAAGTCCATCATGATTAAAACTATCAACTGAGTTATGATTAGTGCCGATTTTTAAAAAGGCTACAACTACATCACCTAAAAGAGTAACTACTCGAATAGTATTTAAAGATTCTTGATGTAAGACTTGTAATTTATTACACTCTGTTATTTGTTCTTCAATAATGGTCAAATTATTTTTTAAAAGACGATTGTATAAATCATTTATATTTTCTTGAGTAGTATCTATTAACATTATTTCTTTATCTATATGCTTATTGCTTGGTTTGGCTATAATTTGAGGATGATTTCTACAAAATTCTTTGAATCCTTTTTTATTGTTTTTTTTGATTTCTAACCAATCGTAATTTAAGTATTTATCAAACATTTTATTAAATTCTGCTTTATTTTGAAAATATTTTTCGTATTTTTTACTATTATACTTTTTTATAAATTCATTATTAATACCACGAGTTATAATTGTTTTTCGTTCAAAGTTATTCATATTGTACATTTCAAAAAGATTATAATCTCTATAACCGGCTTGATATTTTAAACCACATGAAACTATATCAAAAAATATTACTAAAGACTTTTTGTTTGTTTTTTGATGGATTTCTTTGATAGTTTTAAAGAACCCCTTATAATTCATCATCATTACTCTTTTAAACAAATAATTTGATTTTTTCATTTCAACTCACATATTTATTGTACCATAGATAAAAAAAGAAAGAAACAGTATTGTTTCTTCAACTTTAGTCAATTAAGAAGCGAGGACGAACACCATCTGGTTCCGTATTAGCAAAGCCCACAAATGTAACACCATCGACTGCAACCTTAACAAAACGCTTAGATGTAGCAATCGCTTTTAACCAATAAGAATATCTATTTCCATCCAAATCTTGATTAATAAGTTCTGGTCTTAATTGGAATATAGCATATTGTCGATTATCAATTCCTACATCATAAAGACTAGATGAGGAAATCATTGTCGTTCCATAGACATTGACCTCACTCATTAAATCTAATTTGCGAGACACCCATTTCCAATCCGATGCTACACCATTTTCTTGTCTAAATTCATTTGGAGTTGTAGAATCTATTTTATATGTTAGCAGGTTTCGATATTCAAGGACATGTGTTCCAAAATCAGGTGTTAATGTACTTGTTAAAATTTTACTTAATGTATCTTCAACCATTAAGGATTCAGCATAACCCCATTCAGTTGTATCTTTTGAACTCATTGGGGCAGTTGCTAAACTCTTTGATGAAATTATAGTGGCATGATGTTTCGTTAATGCTGTATCACCTTGATTCATGTAATTATCCAAATCGGCTATTAACCATATAGTTCCATTCTTACCTTTAAAATAATCGCCTACATAAATATCATCAAATGTTCCATTGCTTATTTGGCCATATAAATCGCGACCATTTACTTTGGTTCCATTATAATAACTTGTTATATCTTTTCCGCGGTAGGTATTTCTTCTTAAAGCCACTCCTGCTTGAATGTATTTATCATAATCAGCTTTACTCATACTTGAGGTAAATGTTAAGGTACACTTACTATTCGATTCAATATAATCCAA
>CANQGB010000044.1 GCA_947600335.1 uncultured Bacilli bacterium
TTTAACGACACAGGGTTAATAGTTTTAAACAAATGTTTGTTATAATAATATTTAGGAAAGTGATTTAGTTGCTGGTGTCTACCTCTTCTTTTTTTAATAGGAAGGGGTGTTATGTATGAAATATAAAACTTTTATAATTTACTTGATAAAAAATATTTCATTACTTATATTAAGCATAGCCTTACTTATGGCTATTATAAAATAAATAAAAAACGACACTTAAGTTAATCTTAAATGTCTAACCAATCTTATAGGTAGGCATTCAGCATTACGAAACTGAATTGCTTTCCTTTTTTATTTTATGTAAATTTCTTTACTTGTATTCATTTTAGCATACTTTTATTACTTTAACAAGCACAATTTAAATACACCAAATTACTTTCATATAGTTTGACATATTTATATTCGCCTAAAAATTTATACTTATTAATTCTATAATTATTGTACTATATAAAAAAAAGATGGATCCAAATGCCTTATATGAAACATGGTTTTTAATAAAATAATAAAAAATGTAAGTATAATTTAGATGAATTAACTAAAATTTAAATACTAAAAAAGTCACAAATTATGCAACTCTTTTATTTCTAAATCTTTCTTTAGGGTCCAAATATTTTTTCCGCAATCTTATAGAATCTGGTGTTACTTCTACATATTCATCATCTTCAATAAACTCTAAAGCTTCTTCTAAAGTAAATGTCTTAGGAGTAGTTAAATTAATAGCTTCATCACTACCACTACTCCGAGTATTAGTTAAATTTTTATTCTTACAAGGATTAACATCTAAATCATTATCCCGGTTATGAATTCCTACAATCATTCCTACATAAACATCGGTAGCTGGCTCAATAATAAGAGTACCTCTATCTTGTAGATTCCATAATGAATAACCTAAGGCTTTTCCATTTTCCATTGAAACTAAAACCCCATTTTTTCTGCGGGTAATTTCTCCAACATAAGGTTTATAGTCATCAAAGCTTCGTACCATAATACCTTCGCCTCGTGTATTCGTAATAAAAGAACTCCGATAACCAATCAAGCCTCTGGTTGGCGCACTAAACTCTAAATGCGTTTGATTATTTTCTGTTGATACTACTAAAAGTTGACCTTTTCTCTCTTGTAAATCGTTAATAACTGTTCCTGAATATTCTTCCGGACAATTAATAATTACGCGTTCAAAAGGTTCATATTTTTTGCCATCTCTTTCTTCGAACAATACCTCTGGCTTTGAAACCGAAAGTTCATAACCTTCCCGCCGCATATTTTCCAGTAAAATAGATAAATGTAACTCTCCTCGACCACTAACTTTATAACCATCGGCATCTTTTAATTCTTCAATAACTAAACCAACATTAGTTTCTAATTCTTTTTCTAATCTTTCCTTAATATGTCTAGTTGTTAAAAATTTACCGCTTCGCCCAACAAAAGGTGAACTATTAACTAAAAAATTCATTGATAAAGTTGGCTTTTCAATTTCAATAGGTGGTAATGGATCAACGTGTTCTAAATCACAAACCGTATCCCCAATCGAAATATCTGGACATCCAGCAATAGTTACAATATCCCCATAATAAGCAATATCTTTTTCTACCTTTTTTAAACCTTCATTAACAAATAATTTCGTTATTTTAAACTTTTCTAGATTTCCATCATTTTTCGAAAGAGCTACCATCTCACCATTTTTAACGGAACCCTTAGTAACTCGACCAATTCCCAATCTGCCAATATATTCATCATAAGCTAAATTAGAAATTTGTAATTGTAAAGGGTCCTTTTCATCTCCCTTATAAGGCTCTACAACTTCTAAAATGGTATCTAGTAAAGGTGCAATAGAATTAGATTCTTCATCTAAACTTTTCTTGGCAATTCCATCTCTTGCTACCCCATAAATAATTGGAAAATCTAATTGCTCATCAGTTGCATTTAATTCCATAAACAGATTAAAAGTCATATCAACTACTTCTAAAGGTCTAGCATCTTTCTTATCTATTTTGTTAATAAATAATATTGGTCTTAAATTTTGTTCCAAAGCTTTTTTCAAAACAAATCTTGTTTGAGGCATAGGTCCTTCTGCTGAATCAACTAACAAAACAACAGTATCTACCGTTTTAATAACTCTTTCTACTTCAGAAGAAAAATCAGCATGCCCTGGAGTATCGACAATATTAATCTTAACATCTTTATAACGAATAGCGCAATTCTTTGAATAAATAGTTATTCCTCTTTCGCGTTCCAAATCATTACTATCCATTACACAATCAACAATTTCATCATGCGCACTAAAAACTCCGTTTTGTTCCAGTAAAGCATCAACAAGTGTACTCTTACCAGCATCAACGTGAGCAACAACCGCAATATTTATAATCTTATCCATAAACTCACCTCTAAACACGCTAGCAATTATACAACAAAAAAAGAAGTTTTGCAATTAGAAATCACATTCTAACCACTACTTCTTTTCATTTTCGATATATCGTTTTAAAGTTCGGTCAAAAAACCATAAAGCCACAATTACATATATCAGTTCAATACTTAATCCCAAAATCACAAACACCATTTCTGAATCAGGAAAAACAGCCCCTACAATGTTATCTCCCAAATCACGAATAAAAATAAAAGGAATCTTTAAAAAACAAGTTACTACAATTAGTATAATCAAATCCTTCACGATTTTAAATTTCCCAGAAGTATCCTGTTTATTTAACAAATTACTCATTTCAATTAAAGTTTCATAAAAAGATTTAAACCAATTATTTCTCATATCATTTTTCATATTGTCACCTTATTATTTTATTTCTAAAAATTTATAAGAACATATATTTTTTAACTTAGCAGCAGTTATTTCAATATAATCCTTTTCTTTAATTATATTATCTTTTTCCCAAATAGCAACCTTTTCTAAAGGATTAATTTTTAACTTAGTTATTTCATCTTTAAAAATAAATATATTTTCTAATTCTTTAACTTCTAAGATATTACTAGTTTCTACATCAATCATACATTTTATCGTAATAGGACAATAATATATTTTATGTTCTTTTTCTAATTTAACAATATTAACATTTTTCTTATTTTTAGCCCAAATATTTTTTAATTGAATATCGATGTAATTTCCGGAAATATCTAAAGAATAACCAACTAAGTTTTCAGTTTTTATACTGATATTATTTAAAATGCTAACTACTTCTTTCATTGATTCAATAAAACTAGTCATTGTACTGGTCTTTAAAATTTTCATATATTTTACCCGAATTTTAATATTTTCAAAATTATCAATTATCTTATATAATCTTTTCCATTCTTCTATTTTTTGTTCTTGCTCTAAAATATTTTCAATTTCCCTAGTTTCTAAATCTTCTAAATTAGGAATCTTTTTTAAATCATAAAGCAATTCCCTTAAAAAAGAATTAGCAATAATACAAGCACATTTTTCTTTTTCTTCTAAAGCCTCATAACTATTTACAATCTCCGTTTTTAGATTCTTAGCATCCTTAGTTTCATCTTTAATTTCTTTGATTTCTAGAGTCGGCACTTCAATCTTCAATTTTTCAAAATCAATCAAATAGTCACCTAAAAAGTCTTTTTCGATGGTATCCAAATTTGCATAATTTTCTTCAATTCTTTGTTTTTCATTTTTAATATAATTATTCAAATTTATCATCGTTAAACTTTGATTGCTATCTTCGATTTGTTTTAATTCATCTAAAACCCCTTTATTATTTTTAAATAATCTTTTCTTTAATTTTATATTATTTAAAATTTCTAATCTTTTTTGATAATTTTCGATATCATATTTATATTTAATATTCAAATAAGTATTTTGTAAATGGCCCTCATTTAAATCAATTTCTTGCATGTATTCTACTAGCGAATCAATAAAACTACTTAACTCTTCTTCGGCTTCTATACTATTTAAACTTTCTTCTAAAGTCATTATTACTTCTTGACTATTATCTTGATTGTCTTCTAATAATTCAATAGTTTCAATCGAACTTTCTTCTTTGCCACTTAAATTTTTTAACTTATTTAAATACTCATCTTGCATTTGTTGTAACTTCTCGGCCATCTCAGATACTTCTTTAAAAATATTTAGTTGTCTATCAAACTTGGCTTCTAATATTAATATTAAAATATGAGCCGTTCTTTTTAAGGCTTGAACTCTTTCATCTTCTTTGGGTTTATTAATAACTTCTTTTTCAAAATTTTGCATTAAATAGGCATCAATTACTCTATCTTTATATTGATAACTTACTTTAGGTGATAATGTCTCATAATTATCAAACTGAACTGTTATATCATACTTGCTTTTATTTTGTTTAAACCACCAATATTCATAAATTATTTTTTCTAACTGTTCTTCATCTTCAACATAAATAACTCTCTCTAAAGTCCCATAATACTTATGTGGCCACACTAAATAAACACCTAACTTATTATTTTCATTATATATATAAGGTGCTCGATTTAAAGAATAATAGCCATATTTTTTTAATTTTCTTATCATTTGAGACTTATTTATCATTATAATTCCCCTTTATTCTAAAACTAATTATACCATACAACCCTACGCATTTCTACTTGATATTTAAAAAAAATCTTAGTATGATTTAATCAGAAAGGAAGTTACAATGAAAGAAGAAAAAACAACATTAATTAAACCAAAAAGAATTAAAGAAAAAGAACAAGACCGTCTTAAAATTATTTCACCTATTATCTTGCTCATTGTTGGAATTATTTTATTTACCAGTTCCGATAAGTTAGTAACTTTGATTTGTTATTTCTTAGGTATCATTATTCTTATATCTGGTATCTTTAATTTAATAAAGTATTATAAAGTTAAAAAAGAATTAAAAATTGATGATAATACTTCTTTAATTATTGGTGGTACTCTTACCTTTGTCGGCTTATTAACTATCATTTTAGCTAGCGCTATTGAGGTTGGCATCCGCTACATTATTGGTTTTATTCTTTTATACAGTGGTTTTCAAAAAATTACTTTCGCATTAGCCTCTAAAAATTATATTATTTTAATCGAAGGTTTAGTATTTATCATTCTAGGTCTTTATAGTATTTTAGCTCAAAACATCGTTTTTACAATAATTGGTCTATTACTGATTATTTCAAGTATTATGGATTTAATTGAAATTATCTTCATAAAAAAAAGTTCCTAATTTAGAAACTTTTTTATTTTTTGGTTTTATTTTTAGTAGTTGTTGCTTTTTTAGTTGAACTTTTCTTAGCTGTAGTTTTCTTTGTTGTTGCTTTAGTTGTAGTTATCTTCTTGGTTGCCGTTTTCTTTGGCTCCGTTTTAGCTTTAACAGTCTTAGTTGTTACCTTTTCAGCTACTTTTTCTTCTTCATCATCTGTTACATCGCGTGACATGATTAAGACAAAAACAATACCCCCAACAACTACAACTCCTAAAACAATGATAAATACCGAATCACTATTATTTTTACCATCACCAATTACTTTAGCCACTATATCTTCGTATTGTTCATTATAATAAGCACTTTTAATGGCTTCTTTGATTTTAGGACCAGTTGTTTCTTCAGCAAATTCATTAATTCTTACATCACCAATAACTATGTAAGGAACACCTTTAACTGTATCGCCAAAATAACTGGCTACTTTTTGCATATTTTTCTTATTAGTTGCATCATTCCATACTTCATACTCAACTAAATTAAAATAATCTTTATATTCACTATCAAGGTTATTCATATAAGAAATCGCGGCGGCACAATAACCACAAGTTGCTCCTTTAAATATATAAACATTTATTTTATCTTTAGCCATAACGGTAAATGGTACTAATAAAAGTAAGGCCAAACTAATTAATAATTTCTTTAATGTTTTCATCAATAATCCTCCTACACCCTCATTATACAAGAAAACAAAGTTATATTTCAATATAAAAAAAAGAAGTTAGTCTTCTTTTAAACAAGTTTCTACTGATTTATCCAATTTTGTTTTTGTTTTTTGAATTTTACTTTCTTCGACATTCGCAACATTATAAAATTGGGCATTCTCCATCGCCTTATATATCTCGGTATGCATTTCTAAACTTTCATTTAAGGCTTTGGCAAAAGTATTTCTTGGTGATTCATTACTTGATTCAATATAACCATGTAAATATAAATCAGTTATCACTTTATTACCATATAATAATTGTTCCATTAAAAATTTATCTTCCATTGATTATTCCTCCTATAAAATTTCTAAAAATTTTTTTAATAAACTTTCATGTTTAGTTTTCATTTTTTTAACATTTTTAACTAATTCTTCATCCGTTAAACAATCCATTATATCTGTGCATAACTGAATCATATAAAGTTCATGATTAACGGCATCTTCTACATATAAAAGTTCTTTTTCTGTCATAAATTATCCTCCCTTTTTAGTATGGTCTAATTTTTTAAAAACATGTTTCTAAATTAAAAAAAAATTAGTCTAAAATAAACTAATTTGTTGGGTTTGAGGAATAGGTTTTTTATAATCGGCGATAATCTCGGCCATATCACATAGAATATGATGTTTATTACATTCATCGATAAATACCTCTAAAAGTTTTTTATAATTTAAAGGATTACAAACTAAGTTTTTTTCATAAACAGCTTGATAATCATTAGAAAGTCCTGGATAAAGTTTATCAATATGTTCATAGTAGTATTCGCGAACCCTTTTTCTTAAAGTCATTCCCATTTTCGTATAAATAAACTTGGCACCATTTTCATGGGCTTTTTCGACTGACTTTCGAATATTATCTTCGTTGTCCGTGACAAAAGGTAAAACAGGCATCATCAATACACCGGCATAAATATTATTTTCGTTTAATAATTTCAAAACTGCGTATCTACGAGTAGGCGAAATAACATTTGGTTCTAATACTCGGGCTAACTTATCATCAGGGGTGGCAATACTAATTTTAATGATGACATTATTATTTTCTTGAATTTCTTTTAATAAATCTATATCTCTAATTATTAAATCACTTTTAGTATCAATGGAAACTCCAAAACCATATTTCCGAATTAACAACAACGCTCCTCTAGTAATTTCATAAGTTTTTTCTTCTTCATTATAAGGGTCAGACAATGTTCCAAAACTGACAACCCCTTTATATTGTTTACTAGCTAATTCTTGTTCTAAAATTTCTAAAGCATTTTCTTTAGTTCGGATAACATCAAAATTATTAATATGATACGCATCACTTCGACTATCACAAAAAATACAACCATAAGAACAACCTTTATAAAGATTCATGTGATAATCAATTCCAAACCATCTTGAGCCTTGGTCACTTTTTGTCATGATTGTTCTTGTCTTTACATATTCCATAAAAACCACCCATTAATAATTAAATTATAGCACAAAATCCCAAATTTATAAACCTTTATTAGACACCAACCTAGAGAACCGAATAGTTTTTTCCACATATAATAAAAAGTGAAAAAGGAGGAAAAAATGAAAAGAAAAATATGTGAAATTCTTTTAGGAATTTTAATCATTTTAATAATTTTAATTTCTTATTTTAAAATAACTAATTCGAATAAGAAAACTGACGATTTAACTAAATTAAAGATTGCGGAGGTAACTCACAGTGCTTTTTATGCCCCACTTTATGCTGCTAAAGAACTAGGTTATTTTAAAGATAATGGAATTGATATTGAACTTATTTTAACTAGTGGTGCTGATAAAGTTGCAGCTGCCGTATTATCTAATGATGTCGAAATCGGGTTTGCCGGTCCAGAAAGTGCTATCTATGTTTATAATGGTGGCGAAGAAGACTACTTAGTAACTTTTGCAGGCTTAACTAAAAGAGATGGTCAATTTATTGTTTCACGGGAAAAAATCACTAACTTTACTTTAAATGATTTAAAAGGAAAAGAAATTCTCGCTGGTCGAACTGGTGGAATGCCTATTTTAAACTTTCAAAATGCTTTAAAAAATGAGAATGTCGATAGTAAATCAATAAACATTAATACCAGTATTGAATTTGCCGCTTTATCAGGAACTTTTGTCGCTGGTGTTGGAGACTTTGTTAACTTATTTGAACCTAATGCGACTAATTTAGTAAAACAAGGCTATGGCTACATTGTTGGTAACATCGGAGCTTATTCAGGTGAAGTACCTTATACTGCTTTTTATGCTCGTAAAAGTTTTTTAAATAATAATGAAGATACCCTTAAAAAATTTACTAAAGCCCTTAATCAAGGTTTAACTTATGTTAGAAACAACAGTCCTGAAACGATTGCTCAAACTATATTGCCACAATTCCCAGATATTTCATTAACTGATTTAACAACTATTGTCGATAACTATAAAACATATGACTCTTGGCTAGATAATCCATATATAACTGAAGAAAGTTATAAAAACTTAGAAGACATCATGTTAAGCGATAACTTAATTGATGACTATGTTCCATATAATGAATTGATTAAAAATTTATATAATGAATAAGCCTATTCTTAAAATTAAGAATTTATCCAAAAAATATCATACTCCTCAAGAAGAAATATTTGCCATTGAAAATCTTAATATGGAAATCAATCAAGGCGATTTTATTGCTATCGTCGGTTCATCCGGCTGTGGTAAATCAACTTTGTTAAACATTATTTCTAATTTAGATAACGCCAGTACAGGTAATATTGAATTCTCTGATTCTAATCCTAAAATTGGCTATATGTTTCAAAGTGATTGCTTATTTCCTTGGCTAACCATTTATGAAAACTGTTTAATCGGGTTAAAAATTCAAAAAAATAATACTCCTGAAAATCAAGAATATGTCTTAAAACTTTTAAAAAAATATAAACTGGATGATTTTAAAGATAAATATCCTTCTTGTCTTTCTGGAGGAATGAAACAAAGAGTTGGATGAATACAGTGTACACACAAAGAATAGTAACAATTAAGTAAGTAACTTATAACTAAAAATAGAAAGATAGAGGTAAAATATGTTGTTAGATAATAATACAATTAAAGTAATAAATTTATTAGATATGTTTGATAATTTAAGTAATATAGATAAAATAAGACTCGCTATATATATTTTAGAAAATAAAAACTTTGATACTAATTTTAATATCAAAGATATAATTATTCTTTTAAAAGAAGTTTTAACAAAATTAGACCCAAGTTATAGTAAGGTAATTGTTAATTTTGCTAAATATAAG
>CANQGB010000045.1 GCA_947600335.1 uncultured Bacilli bacterium
AGTGATTTAGTTGCTGGTGTCTACCTCTTCTTTTTTTAATAGGAAGGGGTGTTATATATGAAATATAAAACTTTTATTATTTGCTTGATAAAAAATATTTCATTGCTTATATTAAGCATAGCCTTACTTATGGCTATTATAAAAATAAAATGACACTTAAGTTAAACTTAAATGTCTACATTACAATATAGGTAGGCATTCAGCGACCAAAACTGAATTGATTTCCTTTTTTTTATTTTATGTAAATTTCTTTACCTATATTCATTTTACCATACCTTTATTACTTTAACAAGCACATTTTAATATGCCTCAATCTAACTAATTCGGTAATGGCCAACTATTTCATATCTATTTAAAATATCCTCCTCATATACAATTTGACCACCATTGTGTAAAATATAACTTATACCTTTTTTATTACGATTATTTGAAACAATGCCAATATGAGTTGGAAAAACGACAATATCTCCTCCTTGCCATTCCGCAATCTCTTGATAATCGGTTGTTAAACTAATAGCGTGATTATCCAAGTAAACTTTCATATTCTTAACTCTTCTAAAATCAATATTTTTATCAACTTTTTCAATATCATACTTTTCTCTATTTTCTAATACATCTTGATTCAATAAATCTCTGATATTGTACCCGGCATTTAAAAGAGCAAAAGCGACAACATCCGTACAAACCCCATATTCATCATCTGGATAACCCTCACTATAATACTTGCTTTTATATTTAGGCTTAGTTTCTAAATAAGCCCGAGCACTTTCTAAAATATCTTTTTGGTCTTCAACTCCATCATTATCTTTATCGATTTCACTATAATAAGTTGCAATTCCAAAATCACTATTAGTATAAAATTTATGCGGTAATAAAGTTAAATAATTCAAAGTCCAAACTAGAATACCTATAACAATAATTAATATTCCTATTCCAATTAAGATTCTCTTTTTCATAAAAAATACTCCTTAAAAAGAGTATATCATTCTTTAAATGAAATATCATTCAAACTAGGCCCTTTGACACATTTACCGTCAATAGTAAACCGCGAACTATGACAAGGACAATCCCAAGTCTTTTCAATTTCATTAAATATTAAACCACACCTCATGTGGGGACATTTATTTATAACTACATGTTCATTGTTTTGTTCATCAACATAAATCGCGACATTTTCACCCTTTCTTTTTTCGAATCTAATATTATTTCCATACCATTTTTTATTTTTTAACTTACTTCTTACAAAAGAAATTACACTTAAACACGAATTAGAAAAGAAACTTTTAACTTTATAACCGTTTTTTCTTTTCGGATTAAATAATTCGGTATTTTCATTATATTTTTGTAAAGTTAAATCACTTATTAATTTCGCTCCAACCACACTATTAATCATTCCCCAAGTATTAAAACCTGTCATAATATATAAATTATCTTTAATCTCGCCGACAAAAGGCATTTTATCACTAGATATAATATCCACATTACTCCAGCGATATACAATATCCTCATCTTTAACTTTAAAAAGCTTTTGGACACTTAAAAAATTAGCTTTATCATCTTGGGAAAAAGCCGTCTCATGACTTCTAGCTAACCCAATTTTATAAACATTCTTGCCATCTTGATAAAACCGCATGGAATATCCAGGATTACTAGCTGTAATAACACTGTATTTTTCATTTTCTAAAACACGCCAAGCAATTAAGTAAGACTTCTCAATATGAGATTTTAAAGGTAAACAAAACGGAAACAAGAAAAACGGATAATGACAAGCTACCACGACCCTTTTAGCCTCAATTACATAACCTTTAGTTTGACAAACATAGCTCCCATTTTGATATTTAATATTTTCTATCTTGGTATTTTCAAAAATCATTTGATTTTGTAAAACTTTCTTTAACCCATTTAAATACTTACTAACATTAAAAACATAAGTATCATCAACCTCGATAGCATAATAATTTTCTTTAATAATTTCTTTAACTATAATGCCTTGATTTTCTAAAAAAATCTTTTCCTGTTTTACTTTCTTAACATCGGCTTTTTTATCTGCTACTACATAAGACTTAACTAACTCTAAATCACAATTTATCTTTTCTTTTTTTATAATACTTTTAAGTAAATTAATGCCTTCTTTTTGACTTTTTAAATATTTAATAGCCGTTTTATAATCAATATTTTTTTCTAAATCTTGATAAATAACTCCCTGTAAATAAGTAATTTTTCCGGTAGTATTTTTGGTCACACCTAAACCAATTTGAGATGCCTCAACTAAACAAACATCTTTTTTATCTTTTAAAAAATACAGGGTTGTTAAGCCGGCAATTCCTCCACCGATTATTAAAGTATCTACCTTTAAATTTTTATCTAACTGTGGAAATTTTTTTGTATCTAGATATTTTTCCCATAAACTCATATTTTTCACCATTATTATTTTTTACTAGTATTTCTTAAATATTCAAGTATAATTTAATTCTTTAAAAATAAAATATTATTAGAGAGGTTTTGAGTATGCAATTATTTAAAAAAATTTTTTATTTATTTTTTCCTTTATTAATTGGGGGCATTGTTGGATTTCTCATTTCTAGCCATATTGATTATGTATCTTTAGTAAAACCACCTTTAGCTCCACCGAAAATCTTGTTTCCTATTGCTTGGACTATTATTTATTTGTTAATGGGTATTTCGTATTTTATATTTCGTAAAGATAATGAAGACAAATTTATTAGTATCGTTTATTATTTTCAATTATTTATTAATGCTTTTTGGTCTATCTTCTTTTTCTTACTTAAATGGCGATTCTTTTCTGTGATGTGGATAATCTTTTTAGATATTGCTGTGATTTATTTAATCTTATTATTTTGGGCTAAATCTAAAATTTCAGCATATCTAAATATTCCTTATTTAATTTGGATATTATTTGCAACTTATCTGACAATTGGCATATATATTTTAAATTAAAAACTCTCAAACTTAAACATGAGAGCTTTTTTTAACCTAAATATTGAATTAGCATCGTTAATACCGAATTTACAAAATATGACTTAGTTGATACTGTATCAATTGATGGGGTATTTAAAGTTAAAGGAACACTAGACATATTAACTAATTCCATATAATCTTTAACTGGGTCCGAAATAACAACCATTCCTTGACCTACTATTTTTATATTAGATTCACCAGTATACCAAGAACTACCGCCAACATAAACTATTTTTTCATATACTTTTTTAAAACCAACTGCGATAACATCTGTATTTTTATCAAAAGGAGTAGTCGGATTAACATAGGCCGTTAAGACAAAATCAACGCGATATATACCACCCTTTTTAAAACTAATAGTGTAATCGTTATTTAATATACACATATCGGTATTATCTACTTCTTTTCTTAAGATAGGAATACGATGACTTTTATTAACTACATAGCCTTCACTAGTATTATTATTAAATGTAACAAAATAGGCAACACCGATTTCTTCCGGGCCATTTGGCCCCGTTGGGCCCATAGGGCCAGTCGGCCCAGTTGGTCCTTCTACTCCAGGAATTCCTTGTTCTCCCTTTTCTCCAGGAGGTCCTTGAATACCTTGTAAGCCTTGAACTCCTCTAGGACCTTGGGGACCAATTTCTCCTTTTTCTCCTGGGTTTCCTTGTGGCCCTCTTATTACTCCTACATCTTGCCAATCATTTAAAGTTTCAGACCAAACATATAAATTATCGCCAATTAAATAGCCATCTCCCGGTGAACCTTGTGGTTTATTTTTTTGTAATTCAGCAAGTGTTGAATATGAACCCAAAATTTTTACACTTGTTCCTGCCGGTCCGGTTGGACCTATATCTCCTCTTGGTCCTGTAAATCCTCGGGGAATTGTAAAGTTTAAAACATGTTTATTATTAGTACCTGTATCATTTACATTGGCTGAGGCTTCTGGTTCAACTGTTTCGACATCACCTATTTCAATCATTACGGCTGGTCCTATTTCTCCTTGTGGGCCTTTTTCTCCTTGAGGACCCGTTGGACCTTGGATTCCTTCTACCCCTTGCGGACCTGTCGGTCCCATGGGAATAAAAAATTCTAATTCGACATTTTCATCATCGCCATGATTGACAATTTGAGCTGGATTATCTGAACTAACAGTTGTAACTCCACTAATGTTTAAAGATAAAGGACCAGCGGGCCCAGTTGGACCTGTCGGACCTTGGATTCCATAACAACGATAATTATTTTTACAATTCTTATTAAATTTATCTACATAATCTTGTGCCTTTTTTAAACTAGAATTCATAAGAACACCCTCCTTTCTAAAAAAGCTATTGATATTTCAATAGCCTTCATTCTAATTTAATTTTTTGATAGTTAAAGTAGCTTCTTCAACATTACCATTTGCTTGTTGACTAGCTAAGGCTGTTAAAGTTATTTGTTCATCGGCATTAAGTTGTGTAATAACTGTTGCATTAAATGTTTCATCTTGATTCATAGTTAAAGTTTTTTTAACACTTGAACCCGCTATATTACTTGAACCATTATAAACGGAAATAGTCAAATCAGCACCTGTTTGTAAGCTTGCTATTACATTATAAGATATTTCATAAACTCCTGATTCTTGAATAGTTATCGCATTATCGTTAGTAGTTTCATCGACATTTAAACTTGTCATTGGATTGGCCAATTCAATGGTTGAAGCATTATTTCCATCTAAAGTTAATGTGCCTTGATCATTACTGTATAATCCTCCATAAGCACTTAAACCATTAGCTGGACCGGTTGGACCTTCTGGTATGGTAAATGTTAATTGATATTCGCCATCACCTTGATCAGCAATTTGCACATCGGCCGGTGTTCCAGAATCTACTGTTGTAACTGGAGCAACAGTTAAAGTTGGAGCTGGTCCTGTATCCCCAGTTGGACCTGTGGGACCTGTTGGACCTGTTGGGCCTTCTATACCTTGAATACCTTGAGGACCAGTTGGGCCTGTTGGACCTGTTGGACCTCCTGCTGGACCTATAGGACCCGTAGGACCGATTGGACCAGTCGGACCAGTCGGCCCTGATAAACTTCTTGTTCCACAACAACAACCTACGCTAGGATGATTACAAGCATAATTTTGAACTAATTTAACTGCCCGATTATAAGCTGCATCATTATTATTCATAAAATCCTCCTTCATTATAAAATATGAAAGAAAATTAACCAAGGAAAGTGATATTGTCCTGACTATTATTAATAAATTTTTTTATAATATTAATTAAAAAAACTTGCTAACCATAGCAAATCCTCTTTATATTTAAAACACTTTATCTAATCTTCTATTTTAGCAACAATAGATACCCAATATTTTGTAGGCATTTCTTTAGAATCGACAGAAAAAATTAACAAGTCATCTCTGATGCCTTACACGATATCATTAACATTCATAATAGTCAATGAATCAGTACCATTTATATGTAACCATAACGCTTCATCTTTAATTTTAATATTTTTTAAAGTAGTCCGAACATTTTTTACAATTGTATCAATATTATCGCCTTTTTCGGTAAAAGCTACACAACAATGATTGCCAAATGTAATTTTTATATCTTTTAAATCTAGCCCAATAATCATTTTTGGGCTTACTTCATCTATTAACGATTTATAAATAACATCTATTATAGTTGATATATCATTATCTAAAACTGCTATAGACCATGCATCATTGAATTTAGCCATTTTATCATTGCAAATCACTATATATGAATCAGGATTTTTTAACCTTATGTCATTATATTCATCTTCAGTAATATCACCAGAAATTATTAAGGCATCTATTTCCCCATTTGTTAATTCTTTTATGTTTATTATATTTTTAGCCATTTCTTTCACCTTAAAAATATATTATATAGGACAAAATGTAAACTTTTTAGTATATTTACTTAATCTTGTTTCATTTTACTTAATTCATCTTGCATTTTTTTTAAAGAAGCAATTAAAAAATCAACCTCTTCTCTTTGATTTTGATTACTCTTATTATTTGGCGTTGTATAAGGACTTCCACCTTGTTTACTTTTTTTACTATTTATATTGATATTCGTATTTTCAATCCGGGATTCAATTAATTGTTGTTGCGCCGCATTAGTCGCTAAATACTGACCTACTAATAAAAGCCAGTTACCTAAAGAATTTTGTTCATTAGCATTTAAATCACCAACTAAAAGAATTGCTATAGCAACCGCTAATAAATTATAAGATGTCGGATTTAAATTAGGAGGAAAATTTTCCATAAAGTTTATTTCCCTCCTTTATATAATTCTATTAATTTGTCCAAAAAATAAGAAGGACTTTTAGAGTCCTTCCTTTGTCTCTCTATAAAATAGAGATGTAACAAACTTGTGTTACATTCTTATTATACTACTTTTTTTAAAAAATATACATATACCTATTTAAAAACTTTACATATAATAATTTAGAATATGAGGGATATTTATGAAACTTTCTGATTTAAATCTAAATGAAACATGTCAAATTCAAAAAATAAATCTGCCATCTAATCAAAAAAAACATCTCCAAGACATAGGCATAATTGAAGGCAACCAGATTACTTGTGTTTTAAAAAGTCCATTTAATGATCCAAAAGCTTATAAAATTAATGGCATAATTATTGCTATTCGGCAAAGCGAAGCTTCCCAAATCGAGGTGAAATTAATTGAAAACTAAAAAAATTGCCCTTTTAGGTAATCCTAACGTTGGTAAAAGTACCATCTTTAATGCTTTAACTGGCTTAAAACAACATACCGGCAACTGGGCTGGCAAAACGGTTGGTCAAGCTATTGGATATACCACTTATCAAGATTATGAACTAGAAATAATCGATTTACCGGGTGCAACTTCTTTAAATTATAATAATGCCGAAGAAAAATACGCGGTTGAATATATTAAAAAGCAAGAATATGATGTTGTCATTGTTGTTTGTGATGCCGTTTGTTTAGAAAGAAGTTTAAATCTAGTCCTGCAAACTCTCGAACTAACCGATAAAGTGATAGTCTGTTTGAACTTAATTGATGAAGCTAGTAAGAAAGGAATTATTATCAACAGCCAAAAATTAAGTCGTCTACTAAATGTACCAGTTATTCCCACTAGTGCTAAAAATAAAATTGGCTTAGATAAACTTTTAAAAATATGTATCAACTATTCTCCTAAAGAAAGTTATCAACTAACATACCCATCCCATATTGAAAGTAAGTTAGCCGACTTAACAAAAGAAAAACGTTATGAAACATTACAAAAACTGCTTCAAGAAGATGAAATTATAGAAAAAGAAATCATTCAAACTGCTATGCAAACTGCTAAAACAATAGAACAACAAATTGTGACATACACCAAAAATAATTATGAACAAAAAGACCGCCAAATCGATAAAATTTTAACTAATAAAAAAACGGGTTTACCCATCATGGTTTTAATTCTCTTTTTTATTTTATGGCTAACAATTTCATTTTCTAATCTACCTTCTGATAAACTATTCGATTTGTTTAATATTTTAGGTGATAAAATTGCAATTTTTTTAAACAACTTACCTATTCCCCAATTTATTAATGATATGATTATCTTAGGCGTCTACAAAACTCTTACCTGGGTCATTTCTGTCATGCTCCCACCAATGGCCATTTTCTTCCCTTTATTTACTATTTTAGAAGATTATGGATTACTACCCCGTATTGCTTTTAATACCGATAAAGCTTTTCAAAAATGTCATGCATGTGGTAAACAATGTCTCACAATGTTAATGGGATTTGGTTGTAATGCGGTTGGCGTAACAGGAGCTAGAATCATTGAAAGTAAACGTGAAAGATTAATGGCTATTCTAACTAATGTTTTTGTTCCATGTAATGGTCGTTTCCCTACTATTATTGCTATTATTACAATGTTTTTCTTAAAAAGTTCCAATCATATTTTTAATTCATTTATGAGTGCCTTTCTTTTAACCGTTGTTATCATTTTTAGTTTTTTGATTACATTCTTCGTATCTTTTTTCCTTTCCAAAACTTTTCTGAAAGGCTATCCTTCCAACTTTATTTTAGAATTACCACCTTATCGTAAACCCAAAATTATTAGTGTTATTATTCGTTCCATATTTGAAAGAACTTTACACATATTAGGGCGAGCTATAATTGTAGCCATTCCAGCCGGAGTTTTCCTTTTTCTCTTAGCTAATATCCATATTCATAATCAAAGCATTTTAATTATTTTAGCTAATATATTTAATAAATTTGGTCATTTAATTGGTCTTGATGGAGTTATAATTATTGCCTTTTTATTATCTTTTCCGGCCAATGAAATTACTATTCCCATAATGCTCATGGGCTACTTAGCAACCGGTAGTTTGGTAGAATATGAAAGTTTAAACAGTTTAAAAAATATTCTAGTAACTAACGGTTGGAATACTTTAACCGCAATTAATTTTCTAATTCTTACCCTTCTCCACTATCCTTGTTCAACTACTATTTTAACTATTCAAAAAGAGATTAAAAGTTTTAAGTGGACCATCTTAGCCATTGTTTTACCTACTGTGATTGGCATAAGCCTATGCCTACTTACTAAAATAATTTGGAGTATTATATTTTAAAATTGCTCTAGACACTTAATTATTAATCTGTTATTATTTTAGTAAGCCGATTTAGTACAGTGGCAGTACAGATGCATGGTAAGCATCAGAGGACAGTTCAATTCTGTCAATCGGCACCA
>CANQGB010000046.1 GCA_947600335.1 uncultured Bacilli bacterium
CATATATTAAGTCAAAAGAAAAGCCTAATCTCGTCAAAAATTAAACTTTTTTTATTATTTCAACTGTCAAACTCGGGAAAAAAGTTTGTTAGTTCAAGAAGATTATCAAAAAAAGTTAGCTAAAATTATCGTGGAGGGTTTAAAAGAAATAAATTTTTAGGAATAATTTCACATTTTTTTCACAAAACTATTATTTATTTTTCATTTAAAAAATATACAATGATTAAGGGTTGTGATATAATCAAATAATAGGTGAATAGTATGGATAAAATATTTAAAAACATTGATGAACAAGTAGAAATTCTGAAAAATAAAGGTCTTATTATCGAGGATGAGTATGAGACAAAAGAGATTCTGTTACGAGAAAATTACTTTTTCTTAAATGGTTATCGGCTTTTGTTTATGAAATCATTAAATGATAAAACTTTTATCCTGGGAGCTAGTTTTCGAGAGTTATATGCGGTTTTTTCATTTGATCGTCAAATAAGAAATATTTTATTTAAAAATTTATTAGTTATTGAGAACAATGTTAAAAGTATTATATCTTATCAATTATCCAAATCTTATGGTATTAAGGAGAATGATTATTTAAACCCAAAAAATTTTAGCAGAGAACCAGATAAAATTCGCCAAATAAATGATTTATTAAAAAAAATGAAAAGGCAGATTAGAAATAATGCTACTGGTCATACGGCAACAGCCCATTATATAACTAATTATGGGTATATTCCTTTTTGGATAGCTGTAAAAGTTTTATCGTTTGGCATAGTTAGTGAGTTATTTTCTATTTTGAAAAAGAATGACCAACAGGAAGTAGCCAAAATTTTTAATGTGTCGGTGGAAGATATGGAAATTTATTTACCAATTTTGTCTAATTATCGGAATTTGTGTGCTCATGAAGAGATTTTGTTTGATTATCATGTTCAGCGAAAGATTAATGATAGCGAATATCATGCAAAGTTGGATATTCCTAAGTTGAATGGGGAATATATATACGGAAAAGATGATTTGTTTGCTTTGATTATTATGTTGAAAAGATTACTGCGAAAAGAGGATTTTAGTTTAATGTTTAAAGAGATTAATTATGAGATTAGTTTATTAAGTGGGCGATTAAATTCCATAACGATTAGCAAGATTTTAGATAAGATGGGGTTCCCTGTAAATTATATAGAATTAGAGAGGATAGATTAAAATGCAAGAATATAAGGAAAATAATAAGGTAAGAAATATTGTAATTATTTTATCAACGTTTTTTATCGGGGCTTTAGCAATGTATGGATTGATCAGATTGTATCCTATGACTATTAATAATAATGTAGTTAAAACTATTAAGGATGTAACAGTAACTGATACGGGAATTGCTGATGCGGTAGAGAAAGTTTATGATTCGGTTGTTACAGTTGAAACGTATGTTAATAAAAGATTTGGCAATAGTATTCAATTGTATTCTACGGGTACAGGTTTTGTTTATAAGGATGAAAATGGTAAGGCTTATATCTTAACAAACAATCACGTTATTGAAAGTGGTGTAGAAATCCATGTTGTGTTTACAAATGGTACTTCGGTAAAAGCTGAGGTTGTAGGAAAAGATTCTTATGCCGATATTGCCGTTTTAAGTGTGTCAAGTAAGGATATTATTAGTGTTGCTTCGATTGGTAGTAGTGTCGATTTAAGATTAGGTGATACAGTGTTTGCTGTTGGGGCACCAATTGATAGTAGTGCTTATTCTTGGAGTGTTACAAGAGGTATTATTTCGGGAAAAGATAGATTGGTAGAAGTTAGTACAGGTAATAGTTCAACAAATGATTATGTTATGAGTGTTTTACAAACCGATACGGCAATTAATTCTGGTAATAGTGGTGGGCCTTTAGCTAATTCCAATGGTGAGGTTATTGGTATAAATTCTATGAAACTAGCTAGTGAAAGTATTGAAGGAATGGGTTTTGCAATTCCTATTGAAACTGCGATTGAGTATGCAGATAAGATAACCAAGAATGAAACTATTACGAGACCTTATTTAGGTATTTCGATGATTAATGTTTCAGCGGTACTTAATCAATTAGATACTTCTGTTAATAGTGGTGTTTATATAGATGAGGTAGAATCAGGTAGTCCAGCTGCAGATGCCGGATTAAAAGAAGGCGATATTATTGTTAAAATTAATGGTGAAAATGTAACAAGTGTGGCTTTCTTAAGATATCAATTGTATAAACATCAAGTTGGCGATAAGATTAGTGTTTCTTATTATCGGGGTAATGATTTAAAGGAAACGACAATTAATTTGACTAAAGCTGCAAGTAATTAGTTTAGGGATAGAGAAATCTATCTTTTTTATTTGGGAGGATTTAAGGTTTTTCACATAAATAATGGGAATTCATACTTATTAATTAAAAAAGGTTGCAATTGATGCCGAACTAAATCCCAAAATAGAAGAAATAACTATTTTGGTAAGTAAATATGAGAGTTTAAGAAACTGCAAAGATATTAATTATCTAATTTCTTAACAGTACTTTTTCTTATAATCTTACAAATTTAGCAATTTTTTCATAGCTTTAATTAAGCAAAATACGTAAGTTATTATTGATGAATTACCATTGGTATTAAAAACTCGTTATCACTTAATTTATTATTCTATTATATATACCAGAAAAAATATATAAGTCCATTTAAAACTATGAAAAAAATTAAAAACATTGTATAATATAGCAACTTTATTATTTTTAAAGGGGTGTAATATGCAAAGAAATGAGATAATTGAAGTTATAAATAAAAAAACTCTTGAAGCAAAGAAATTAATTAATGAGATAAATGATTTAAAGAAGTTGCTTAGTAATTATGATAATCGATCTAAAATAAGTTTTACTAATGAAGAAAAATTAAATATTTTTATGAATTATTTTAAAGGTAGAGATAGTGTATATCCTTATCTTTCTATTGACAAGAAAGATCCAAGTAAAAAATATTATATACCTAAATGTGCTAATGAATGGAATAAAAATGTTTGTAATAAAGCAATGGGTAAAAAATGCAAAGATTGTCAGTATTGGGTTGATAAACCAATAGATAAAGAAGTAATAAGAAATCATTTATTTAATAATAATCCAATTGGTATTTATCCTATGTTAGAGGATGAAACTTGTTACTTTTTGGCACTTGATTTTGATGATAAGAAAAATGAAAACGATATTAAAGAAGATGTACTTGCTTTTGCAAGTATATGTGATAAATATAGTGTTCCTATCTCTATTGAACGTAGTAGATCAGGACATGGTATTCATGTTTGGATATTTTTTGAAAACAATATAAAAGCATTAATTGCTAGAAAGATGGGAATTTTATTATTATCAAAAACTATGGAGATACGTGATAATTTAAAAATTGATTCTTTTGATAGAATGTTTCCAAATCAAGGTACTATGCCTAAAGGTGGATATGGTAGCTTAATTGCACTTCCTTTTCAAAATGAACCAATGAAATATAACAACACTGCTTTTTTAGATAGAAATTTTATTGCTTATGATGATCAATATAGTTATTTAAGCAAAGTAAAAAAGATGGGCTATGATGAAGTATTTAATGTAATAAGAATATTATCTGAAAATATAATAGATATTAGTAATGAATATGTAGAGTTAAAGAAAGAAATAAAAAACAAGCAAAAAAATAATTTTGATTTTCCAAAAAGCATTGATATTACTTTAGATAATATGATTTATATAGATAAAGCAAATTTGAGTGCAGCTGTTAAAAATTGTTTTAGAAGACTTGCTACATTTGCAAATCCAGAATTTTTTAAAAAGCAGAGAATGAGAATGTCAGTTCATAATATTCCTATGGTAATAGATTGTAGTAAGGAAGATGATAAATATTTGATGATTCCTAGAGGTAAATTTGAATATTTATGTGACTTATGTAATCAAAATAATATAAAAATGAAAATTTCTGATATAAGGAATAAAGGCCAAAAATTAAATATAAAATTTAACGGTAAATTAAGAGAAGAGCAAAGTCTGGCATTAAAAGAAATGCTAAAATATGAAAATGGAATACTTGAAGCACCTACTGGGTTTGGTAAGACAGTTATATGCTGCAAATTAATTGAAGAAAGGAATGTTAACACGCTTATAGTAACCTTTAAATTATCATTACTTAATCAATGGAAACAAAGATTAAAAGAATTTTTAAATATTGAAGAAGTAGGCCAAATTGGTGATAATAAAAATACATTAACTAACGCAATAGATGTTGCTAGCATTAAAACAATATATAATGATGGAAAATTTAACGATATAGTTAAAAACTATGGAATGATAATTATTGATGAATGCCATCATTCTTCAGCTTATACGTATGAAGCTGCTTTAAATATGATGAATGCAAAGTATGTATATGGTGTGTCTGCAACACCGGAAAAAGAAAATGGACATACACCTATTATTAAAATGCAATGTGGTGATATTAGATATAAAGTTGATATGAAGGAATATAATAAAAAATTAAATTTATTAATGAAAGTATATAGTAAGAGTGTTCATTTGAATTTTGTTAATAAGAATATAATGGATTATAAAATTAACGAAATATATGATTTAATATCAAAAGATGTTATTAGAAATGAAGTTGTCTTAAAAGATATTGAAAAAGAGTATAAAAAAGGTAAAAATGTATTAGTATTAACAGAACGAATTAATCATTTAGAATATTTATATGGAAAATTATCAAAAATAACAGACAATATAATTGTATATCGAGGTGGATTAGGTAAAAAAGCACTTAAAAAATATGATGAATTAAATACTACTATTAAAGAAAATAATGAAAATAAAATATTAATTGCTACTAGTTCTTGTATTGGTGAGGGTTTTGATGATTCAACATTAGAAGTATTATTCTTAACTATGCCAATATCTAGTGTAAATAGAATAGTACAATATACAGGAAGACTACATAGAAAAAATGAGAATAAAAAAGAAATAATAGTTTATGATTATGTTGATGATAATTTTTCAATGATTAGAAATATGTTTTTAAAACGAAAAAAAGCATACGAAAAAGTAGGATATGAAATTATTGAAAATAATTGTCAAATGTCACTGTAATTATTAAAAAGTATGGTAAAATAAAAAAATAGAGTTAGATATATTATTTCACAATTAAAAAAAGAAGAAAAAATAGAAAATGAAGGCTCATTGACAAAACCTTCTTGGATAATAAAAAAATAGATTTGTTTTTTGCAAAGAATTCGCAAAGAATTCGCAAAGAATTTGCAAAGAAAATGGTTATACATAAAATTAAATTATGGATTAGAAGTCAACCAATAATGGTTATCAATGATTTAGCACAAATTGGATCACACAATAAAAAAGAAAAGAAAACATATATAAAGATATTAAGTTAGAATTCATAAAGAATAATATAGAATTAGTATCCTTAAAAACATATTAGTATTTGGAATAAAGAGTTGGCAAGATAACAGTTAAAGTACATATATAACAGTTACATTTAAAATTGTAAATAAATATTTTTATATCTGAATTAAAAATGGCATAAAATATGTCAGATTTTTGCATATTTAAAATTAATAAAAATTTCAAAAATCTCATTTATTTATTCAAATTATACTTAAAATAAGGTTGATTTAAAAAAATTCAAAAAATATCTAAACTCAAACTATTTAATAGTAGTTATTTTTTATAGTATACGTTATAATATTTTTAGATTTAATCTTATGGGAGGTTTGTATATGAAAAAAGATGAAATCACTTTAAAAAATACTAAACAAGAAATTTTGGATGCTTTGAATGATGCACTTTTAAGAGAAAAAAATAGTGCTAAAATGAAATCTAACCCTGTTGAAGAAGCTAAAATAAAAAAAGCAGAAACTGCTGTTAATGAAACAAAAAAGAATGTTGAACAAAATATTTTCTCAGTTGAATTAAATAATAAATTTAAAGATTTAGAATTAGCTATAAATGAAGAGGAAGAAAAATTAAAAAATTTGTTTGGAGTAGAAAAAGAACTTAATAATTTGACCTTAGTAGTGAATGCTGCAAAAGATTTTTTAGAAAATTTAGAAAATAAAAAGAAGAATGAAACATTGAGGGTTGACTTAGAATTAAAAAAAATTGAAGATGAATATCATCAAAAAACAGAAGAATTAGTAAAAGAGTTTGATTTAAAAAGTAAAACTTTGAAAGTAGAACGAGAAAGAGAAGTTGAAGAATATAATTATAAAATAAAAAGAGAAAGAGAAATTACTAATAATTCTTGGGAAGATGAAAAAAAGAATAGAGAATTAGTTTTAAAAGAAAAGGAAGTTGAAACTGAGAAATTATTAACTGAAGCTCAAGATAAGGCTAAATATTTAGCAGAATTAGAAAGTAAAGTTGCCGAAATTCCTAGCTTACTTAACAAAGAGTATGATAGAGGATTAAATGAGGCTAAAAAAGAACTTGAGAAAGAACATAAATATGAGATAGAAATTCTAAAAAAGGATTTTCAAAATATAATTGATAGGCAAAATGATAAAATCGAATCTTTAAATGAAGAATTGAATAAAATTAATAGTTTAAATATTAGTTTACAAGAAAAAATGGATAAAGCTTATGCTGAGTTAAAGGAACTTGCTACTAAAACTGTGGAAGCTAATGGTGGTGTAAAAATTCTTGGCCAAAATAATACTAATGAAAATAAGTAAGTAAATAAATATCATTAAAGTATCACTAGGTGTTATTATAGTGGTGCTTTTTATTTTCACAACATTTTAAGATAAACATACCTTATAATAGGTGATAAACATGGATGATAGAGTAACTAAAAAGATTGTAATTGATGCCGGGCATGGAGGAGATGATCCTGGTACAAGTGCAAACGGAATAATTGAGAAAGATTTAACTTTAAAGATTAGTCAATATATGCATGATAGATTAAATGATTTAGGAATAGAGAATAGTTTGACTAGAGTTAACGATGAGTCGTTAGGTCCAGATATTAGACCTGGCAGAGTACAAGGCTTTTATGGTAAGGGTGATGATGTAATTGTGGTATCTAATCACATAAATGCAGGAGGTGGCGATAATCAAAGTGTAACTTTAAAATGTAATCTTTTGAATAAAAACCAATTGGATAAAGTTTTATTTATATGATTGAGTATGTTATAATAATGGTAAAAAAGGAGTGATTATTTTGTGAAATGTATACTTATGAATAAAAATAAAGAAGTATTGATTGTTAAGTATAATGAAACTTCAAAGTTTTTTGATTATATATATGAAGTTATAGATATTAATTATGCTCCTTATATTTTAAAAAGTTATTATATTGAAGATGATATTAATAATGTGCTTTTTAAAACTAATTTAAGTGAATGGTTTAAAGGAAGAGGAATCCCTTCATGGCGTGATAAATTAGATTTATTATTACATAGATTAAATATAACAGCTCTTTATGAACTATTAGATAAAGCCTTTGGTTTATCTTTATCTGATCAATATTGGTTAAAGCCTTATGGTAGTAATATTTCCTATGATGATATTAATTTTTTTGAGAATGATTTTGATTATGCTGAGTTTATGGAAGCCTCTTTATCAACTAATAGTAAAACAATAACTAAAGAAACTTCGTTAAAAACTCCTAATAATACAACTGATGGTATGCTAAAAAAAGCTTGGATTATTGATAATGGCATAAGATATTTATTAAAAGGTGGTTATAAAAATGAAACTTTACAACCTTTTAATGAAGTATTGGCAAGTGAAATATGTAAGAGGTTAGGATTTAATCATGTAGAGTATGCTATAGATACATATAAAGATATGGTAGTATCTAAATGCCCTTGTTTTATAACTAAAGATACAGAACTTATTACTTGCTTTCAAATTAAAAATGATATGAAACGACATGATAATTTAGAAGATTATGAAGAATATATTAAAAAATTAGAAGATTATGGTATAGAAAATGTTAGAGAAAAACTTGAAAATATGTTTATTTTAGATTATATAATTATGAATGAAGATAGGCATTTGAATAATTTTGGAATTATAAGAGATGTTAATACTTTAGAATGGCTAGATGTAGCTCCTATATTTGATAATGGTCAAAGTTTAAATATAGAATATTACGATGAAGAAGAAGTACATATTTCAGGTAATGGACGATTATTTTATGAAATAAAACCATTTGATGAAATAATAACTGTTGTCAAAAATTTAAAAAGGATAGATATAAGTAAATTAGATGGTATAGTAGAATGGTTTAATGATTTACTACATCAATATCAACATTTAACTGGATATTCTGATACAAGAATCTATAGATTATGTTTTTTGTTGAATAGACAAATTAATAAATTGAAAGAATTAATAAAGAATAGCTATGAAGTAAAATAGTTTAGGAGACCAACTATGAAAAGTCAATAGTTATTTGAAAAAAATTAAAATAATTAAAAAACAAAATTATTGTACAGCAACGCACCGTAAGTGAGGTTACGGTTTTGTACTCTTTTCGTCAATGAAGACATAAAAATAAACAAAGTTCTTTGAAAAAATTAATTTAAATTAAAATTGATGTTATGCTTTAACATATAAAAGATAGTTCTAACTAATTTACCAGCACAATGTCCCAAAGCATTGTAATGTAATTTAC
>CANQGB010000047.1 GCA_947600335.1 uncultured Bacilli bacterium
TTGTTAAATAAGAGTTATGCCTTATATGAAACAAAGAAGGATTACAATGTAATCAAAGGAGAGGTCCCAGATTTTGGATATGATGTCAAGTTGGCCATCATGGTGGATGGAACAAAGAAGACCGATATGCCGACCAGTCCATTAGCAAGTGATGGTAGTTATTATGATGTCAAAGTAAGTTGTACAAGTAGTAAGACCACAGGTTTATGGGATTACAATGCTTGGAGGTTGAACTTAGATTACATTGAGAGTAATAGCAAATGTACCTTAACATTTACCTCTGGTATGAGTAAAACCGATTATGATAAATATATTCAAGCTGGAATAGCCTTAAGAAGAAATACGTATCGTGGAAAAGATATAACAAGTTATTATAATGGAACCACAGTAAATGGTCGAGATTTATATGGTCAAATAAGTAATGGAACGTTTGATGATATTTATGTCGGTGATTATTTTAAAGGTAAGAATGGAACGATTTGGTTAATAGCTGATATCGATAATTATTTTGGTATGGGCCATGGTGATGAAAATTTATTAAAAAAACATCATGCTACGATAATCCCATCGGGCTTGTTAGGAAATGCAAAAATGAATAATACTAATACAACTAATGGTGGCTATAAAGGAAGCGAAATGTATAAAACAACTTTGACATCCATTTTAACGAATAAAATAACCCCAGATTTTGGAACACATGTAATTGAGTATAATACTTTTGTAACTTATGCGGTTGAAAATGGTGTATCAACTGGCTATGAATGGCCAAATAGAAAATTAGATTTAATGAGTGAGGTCAATGTCTATGGCACAACTGTGTGGAGTAGTAGTGGCTTAGATGTAACTTTGGATTGTAGGCAATATGCCATATTCCGATTAAGACCGGAGTTAGAACATCAAGATTTAGATGGAAAATCTTTATGGTATTGGTTAAAAGCCGTAAAAGATGAAACTAGTTTTGCTTGTGTACATGATCTCGGAGCTGGTTATCAATTTGCTACAATGGAGGCAGGTATTCGGCCAAGGTTCTTAATTGGCTAACCAAGTGTCTATTTTGACACTTTTTTTTATATTTTCAGATAATTTTAATTCCTATTGAACTTTTTTTGCTATAATCATTATAGAAGGGATATTTTATGTTTGATTATGATAGATTAGCTAAAGATTTAAATGATATGGCTTTTTATATTCTTCAATGTTTTAAAAGAGAATATGAAAGTTATTTATCAACTGTAAAATGCATCAAATTAGATGAAATGCTTAAAGCCAAAGAAATAGTTGTTTTTGATTCTTTAGTTGGTGGAAATAAAATTCATATAAATCCATGTAATGAACGATTTAAAAATAATTCATATAAAGAAAATAAAAATTACTATTTAAATAATGAAGTCTTACCTGAAATTTTTAAATTTTTTATTACCACTAATATTTCTAAAAGTGAATATGAAGCTTTATCTCAACCTAATTTACAACAAGAATTTAGTTTATTTTTAAAAAAAGGTTTTATAAGCTATATAATAAATGATTTTTGTCAAAAATATCGGTTAGATTTACCCGAAGAAAGAAATAAAGATAATTTGGCCTTTGTTAAATTTATGCAAACGTTTTTGCCAGAAGGTCGGTCTTTTATGGAGTTAATATTTTATTATGACTATTTAGATTGTATGGAAAAAGTTTTTGCTTACTCGGGAGTAGATTTATTAGATACATACAGTGAATATTTAAATACGCGAAAAAATTTAGAAGAATTAATTAAAACTGAGTTAAGTAAAACTTCTATGAATGAAGAGGAAATAGAACAATTTATTTGGACTTTAAAAAATAAATCTTTAGAAGAATGTATTGAAAATTTTACCAATAAGTTAGATAAACTTTATAAAAATAATAAAAAGGTAAAAAATAGTTTTTTAAATAGCTTAAAAGCTTTTGAAGAAGATAATTTAATGCTTAGTAGGGAGTTAGAATATGCGCATAAGTAATGGTTGGGTTGATTATGAATGCTTAGATGCTGGTGGTGGTGAAAAACTAGAAAGGTTTGGAAAATATATTTTAAGAAGGCCCGATCCTCAAGCCATGTGGAATGTAAGTGATTATCGTAATTGGCAAGAGATTGATGGCTTTTATCACCGCAGTAATGATGGAGGAGGACATTGGGATTTTAAAACTAAATTACCGGAGTTTTGGACAATTAGTTATCAAGATTTAACATTCAAAGTCAGTCCCACTAATTTTAAACATACAGGTATATTTCCGGAACAAGCCGCGAACTGGGATTTTGTGCGAGAAAAGATAAAAAAGGCTAACCGTGAAATTAAAGTTTTGAATTTATTTGCTTATACGGGTTGTGCAACTATGGCTTGTGCTAGTATGGGAGCAAAAGTAGTACAAGTTGATGCTTCCCGCGGAATGACCGAATGGGCTAAAGAAAACATGCATTTATCGAAATTAGATAAGCAAGAAATCCATTTTATTGTCGATGATTGTGTCAAATTTGTGGAAAGAGAAATAAGGCGTGGTAATAAATATGATGCCATTATAATGGACCCACCTAGTTATGGAAGAGGACCTAATAAAGAAGTCTGGAAATTTGAAAAAAATATCTATTATTTAATAAATTTATGTATGCAAGTGTTATCAGATAAACCTTTATTTTTCTTAATTAATTCTTATACCACCGGAATATCGCATATTGTTTTACTCAATATTTTAAAAACAACGATTTTGAAAAAGTATCCGCATGGTAAAGTAGAAAGTGGCGAAGTTGGTTTACCAGTTACCAAAGATAATTTGATTTTGCCTTGTGGAATATATGGAGTTTGGGAAGAATAACTCCTTTTGGTATAAAATAGATTATTAATAATAAAATTAATTAGGTGAAAAAATGAAATATTATGTGGACATGCCTTATCCAAAGGTGCAAGTTGAAAGAAAAGATATTAATTTAGCCGAAAAACTTTTAAATTTATATGCCGGAGAAGTTAGTGAGGATGTTAGTGTTCATACTTATATTTATCAAATGTTAGTTTTAGAAGATAATCAAGATTTAAAGAAAATTTTCCATGGGATTGCGGTCGTAGAAATGCATCATTTAGCTATATTAGGTTTATTAATAAAAGAATTAGGTTTAAAACCTCTTTTTGGTGGGGTAAAAAATCAAAAACTTATTTGGTTTAGTGGTAAAGATGTGCAATATAATAAAAGCATTAAAGAAATGTTGATAACTGATATTAAAATCGAAGAAGAAACCATTGCTGGTTATGAAGAAATTATGAAAACGACCACAGATGAAAATGTGATTCATATTTTAAAAAGAATTATTTTAGATGAACGCTTACACATTGAAATATTTTCGAAATTATATCAACAATTAAAGTAGTTAAAAAATCTTTTTCATGGTATAATGTCTATAATGGAAGAGGGTTAGACATGAATAAGTATGATGTAATAGTAATTGGAGCCGGTAATGGGGGATTAGTTGCGGCTTTAGAACTAGCTAAAAGTAATAAAAAAGTCTTAGTGTTAGAGAGTCATGGTGTCCCAGGTGGTATGGCTACCAGTTTTATTCGGGGCCGATTTGAGTTTGAGGCTTCTTTACATGAATTGTGTGAATATGGCTCTAAAGATAATCAAGGTAAAATATATGAATTGTTTACAGATTTAGGAATTGTTGATAAGATTGAGTTCGTAACAGTCCCAGATGCTTATCATGTATATGCCACAAGTACCCATGAAGAATATAAAATGCCTTTTGGAATTGATAATTATATAGAAAAGTTAGAATCTTATGTTCCGGGCAGTAAACCTAAAGTTAGTCAATTATTTGAATTATTAGCCGAAGTAGATGAGGCTTTAAAGTATTTAGAAAGTAATAAAGATAATATTGATGCTAACTATTTACTAGAACATTATGCTAATTTTATGAAAGTAGCGCCTTATTCGGTAGAACGCGTATTTGAAGCATTATCGATTCCAAAGAAAGCGCAAGAGATTTTAGCAACCTACTGGGTTTATTTAGGTAGTCAAACTAGTAAATTGAGTTTTGTTCATTATGGTAGTATGCTTTATTCTTATATTAAATATGGGGCGCAAATACCGAAGAAAAGAAGTCATGATATTAGTTTAGTTTTAACTAATGAAATTGAAAAATGTGGGGGAGTTATTAAATATTTTTCGCCAGTTAAACAAATAATTATTGAAAATGATAAAATTCGCGGCGTTAGAACCCAAGATGATAAAGAGTATTATGCTCCAAGAATTATTGGGGATATTTCACCTAATGTTGTTTATGGTAAATTATTACCCAAAGAAATAGTGCCGAAGCAGGCTTTAAAGTTAACTAATTCTCGCGTTTTAGGGGCTAGAGGTTTTTCCATTTATTTAGGTTTAAATCAAGATGCGGATAGTATTGGTTTAAAAGATTACAGTTATTTTATTTATAATTCCTTAAATAGTGATAAAGAATACGAATATATGAGTTCTATAAATGATAGTACAGTAGCAGTTGTTTTAAATAGAGCTTTTCCGGCGGCATCTTTAGCTGGAACTTGTATCATGCATTTTACTACTTTGTTTATGGGCGATGTTTTTGATAGGGCTTTAACTTTAGAAAATTATTTTGATTTAAAAAATCAAATTGCTAAAAAAATAATTGCCAATTTTGAAAAAACAACTGGCATTGATATAACTCCTTATATTGAAGAAATTGAGATTGCTTCTCCTGTTACTTATGCAAGATATACTAAACATCCAGATGGAGTTATTTATGGTTATAAGGGAACGGGCTTAGATAATTTATTACCGCGAATTATGAATATGGAAAATGAAAATTTTATTCCTAACTTATATTTATGTGGTGGTTTTGGGGTAAGATTATCGGGATATAGTTCGACTTATATGTCGGGTAAAATCGCGGCATCGTTAGCCCTTAGAGATATGAAAGGAGATGAAGATTAATGGAATTAAAAGGTTTATCCAAAAAAGATATGTTAAGATTTAAAAATTTAGCTAATGAAAGAGAAAAAGTAATTAAAACAGAAAAGAATTTAAAGTTAGATTTAAGTTATAAAACTAATGAAGTAGCTAAAAGTCTTCATCCCACTGTGCAATATGTTAAAGTCGATAATATTATCAAAGAAAATGAAAATGTTAAAACTTTTGTTTTAGCCCCTGATGAAAGTTTAGGGACAACAAAGTTAGCTTATTTTCAAGCTGGCCAATATGTTAGTTTAAAGGTTAAAATTGGGACCGGTATTTATCGGAGACCTTATTCGATTAGTTGTAGTCCTAAATATACTTTGAAAGAGAATAAGTATACCATTACCGTAAAAAGAGTAAAAGACGGAATTGTTTCAAATTATTTGTTTGATAAAGTAGAGATTGGCGACCAATTAGAAATCAGTGGCCCAGCAGGTAATTTTTATTATCAACCTCTTCGCGATTCCCAAAACATAATTGCGATTGCTGGGGGAAGTGGCATTACTCCGATTTTTAGTATCGCTCGAGCTATTTTTGATGGGGTAATTGATGCTAACATGGTTATTTTATATGGCAATAAAACAAAGAACGATATCATTTTTTCTGAACAATTAGATGATATGGTTTGTAAAACTAATAAGATTAAAGTCGTTAATGTTTTAAGTGAAGATGAAGATACCGAATTTGAAAAAGGTTTTATAACTAAAGACTTAATTGATAAATATCTTAGTGAAGAAAATTCCTTTTTTGTCTGTGGACCTAAAGAGATGTATCAATATATAAATGAGATATTGAAAGAATATGCTATTCCAAAGAAATTTGTGCGGCATGATTTATTTATGAGTGATATTGAAACTAAAGGCGATGAAGAATATAATTTATTAGTAATGTATAATGATATGGAAGTTAATATCAAATGTTATGGAGATAAAACTTTATTAGCCGCTATGGAAGAAGCAGGTATCCCGGCTTTAAGTAGATGTCATGTGGGAGAATGTGGCTTTTGTCGAAGCAAGTTGATAAGTGGTAAAGTTAAGACCTTTGATACGCATTTACGAAGTGCTGATAGAAGATTTTCTTATATTCATCCTTGTAGTACTTATCCAGAAAGTGATGTTGTAATTAAATTACCTTTTTAGAACAATAAAAAAAATCGTTAAACTCAACGATTTTTTTATCTGTTGTAGTATTCAACAATAAGACTTTCGTTAATTTCAGCATTTAATTCGCTGCGGTCTGGAAGTCTAACAAATGTACCACTTAATTTCTTGTCATCAAAATTAACAAAAGCTGGGCGATTTAAAGTAGCTTCTACAGCTTCTTTAATAGCTGGATGTTCTAAAGAATTTTCTTTAACACTGATAACATCGCCTGGTTTACAAGTATATGATGGAATATTAACTTTTTGACCATTTACTAAAATATGGCCATGGTTAACAACTTGTCTTGCAGCTCTTCTAGTTTTAGCTAAACCCATACGATAAACTAAATTATCTAAGCGACTTTCAAGTAATTTTAAGAAATTTTCACCAGTAACACCTTTAAGTCTAGCGGCTCTATCGTAAACTTTTCTAAATTGTTTTTCTGTTAAGCCATACATTAAACGAACTTTTTGTTTTTCTTGTAATTGAGTTCCATATTCACTTAATTTTTTTCTTCTATCAGCACCATGAGCACCAGGAGCATAAGGACGACGAGCTAATTCTTTACCATTTTCTAATAGAGAAAAATTTAAATGACGAGCTTTTTTATAAGCTGGACCTGTATATCTTGCCATAATTTTCTCCTTTCTTTAATATTTCAATAAGTTAATTGTTTTTCTAGTAATTAGGGAGTTTATATTAATCATTTCTCAAAGGCAGTTGATACTTTGAAATTAGTTATAAACACGTTAATTACGAGATAAAACGCTGCCAACTCATTGCATAAATAATTATACACTATATTTTTATTATGTCAAATTTTATTTTAGAAGTTATATCGGAGTGTTTTCCAAATAAATGCAATAGTTTTAGATTAAGTTAAAAATTTTGACAAAGTTTTTTCTTTCTATATGGTAAATTATAAATGTAAAGAAAATACCATAAGGATATTGTAATTAAAAGTAATTCAAATTATAATAAAGGTATAAAAATAGAAGGAGAGAAAAAATATGGAATTAAAAAAATTCAAGAAAAACAATAAATATAAGAAGACTCTCCTCGCTCTAGGCATAGCAGGAATGTGTCTGGGGGGGGGTATATTGTTAAATAAGAGTTATGCCTTATATGAAACAAAGAAAGATTACAATGTAATCAAAGGAGAGGTACCAGATTTTGGATACGATGTCAAGTTGGCCATTATGGTCGATGGAACAAAGAAGACCGATATGCCGACCAGTCCATTAGCAAGTAATGGCAAATATTATGATGTCAAAGTAAGTTGTACAAGTAGTAAGACAACAGGCTTATGGGATTATAATGCCTGGAGGTTGAACTTAGATTACATCGAATCAAACAGTAAATGTACCTTAACATTTACCTCAAGCATGAGTAAAACTGATTATGATAAATATATTCAAGCCGGAGTAGCTTTAAGAAGAAACACGTACAGAGGAAAAGATATAACAAGTTATTATAATGGAACCAAAGTAAATGGTCGAGATTTATATGGTCAAATAAGTAATGGAACGTTTGATGATATCTATGTTGGCGATTATTTTAAAGGTAAGAATGGAACAATATGGTTAATTGCGGATTTAGATAACTATTGGCATCAAGGTTGGAAAGATAAAGATGATACCTATAATTTAACTGGATTAAATGTGCATCATGCGACAATCATTCCAGCAAATAAATTACAAGATAGTCGAATGAATGATACTAATACTGCCGTTGGTGGTTATAAAGAAAGTGAAATGTATAAAACAACTTTACCATCGATTTTAACGAATAAAATAACTCCGGATTTTGGAACACATGTTCTATCATATCAAAATTTGGTATCTTATAAGACAGATGATGCTGGTGCTAGTGATTGGGTTTGGGAAACACGCCAAGTAGATTTAATGAGCGAAGCAAATGTTTTTGGGACTATGGTAGCTTCTTCTAGTTTATATGATATAGGAATAGATAATAGACAGTATGCAATCTTTCAATTAAAGCCTGAATTGATTAATCAAGATTTAAGTGGGAATAGATATGGTTATTGGTTAAAAGCTGTTACTAATTCTACAAGTTTTGCTCGTCTATCTGTTGATTGTAGTGTAAGTGGCTATTTTCCTTCTGTTTCTGCTGGTGTCAGACCCAGATTCTTAATAGATTAGTGAAAAATTTTACTAATCTTTTTTAAACTGACAAAATATTTTTTGCTTCTATATTAATTTATAAGTGTAAATAAAATACCATAAAGTTATTGTAATTAAGAGTAATACAAATTATAATAAAGGTATAAAAAATAGAAGGAGAGAGAAAATATGGAATTGAAAAAATTCAAGAAAAACAATAAATATAAGAAGACTCTCCTCGCT
>CANQGB010000048.1 GCA_947600335.1 uncultured Bacilli bacterium
AACCTACGACCGCCCGGTTATGAGCCGGATGCTCTAACCAACTGAGCTAGAGGTCCATTGACTTTTTAATAATACCATAATATTTTATTAGTTGCAAGAATTTTACGTTAAAAACATTAAAAAAAGATAAGCAAATTACTTATCTTGTAACATGTTTAATAAATCAATTTTAAACATATCTTTTGAAGCATTAGCCCGAGAAATCATAACTCCTTTATAAGTAGTTAACTCAGACATATGTCCCTCTAAAAGAATATCTTTTGGTGTAATAGAATCAAGCATTACTACTCCTTCTTTTTTATAAACAGTATAGATTAATTTTACTTCACCATGAACTTGAACAAATCTTTTATCACTTGGTAATTTTAATTCGTAAGTTTCCGTACCAGCTTTTTTGTTTTGAGAAACTAATTCTCCAACAAACTTACCGTTTCTTAAAGATGGATAATACTCAAAGTTTAACTTTTTATAAGCTAACATATTGTATTTCTTTAATGCTCTTTCTAATTTATGATATTCATTTTCTTCAATATAATCTAAAACATAACCTTTCATAATTTATACCCCCAATTTCTTTTATGTCCCCATTATAGCATAAAAGTGCAAATATGTCAAATTGATGTCCAATTTTCTTATTGCGTGCACATTGTATCATATTTTTTGGGAAATGTCAAATTTTAATTCGACTACTGTCATTCCGGGATTCCAATAATCCAAATGATAAGCCTTTACTTCTGGAAATCTTTTTAGTAACAAGTGAATTTCATTCTTTAAAATTCCTTCACCTTTACCATGTATTATTATAATAACCGGATTCTTTAATTTTATGTTATCTTGAATAAAATTTTTTATAACGGTATAAATGGTATCTCGTGTTTCACCATGAACATCAATTTGGGGATATTTACTAAGCGGTAGGAGCATTATTATTTGCCGCCTCGATATTGTTAGGCGTTTCTTTATTTAAATTAAGGGGACCAAATTTACTTTCGTAATAAGTAATAACATCACTTAAAAGTGGAATTGATAAAGTAGCCCCGATATTTTTATCAGCAAAATTTTCGACAATTGTAGCAAACCGAATACTTTCTTCGGCATTCAAATGGTTCATTGTAGCATAAGCATAACCTGCCGTATAAATTTCATAAGAGCCCCTATCATCAACAACAGGTTCTTGAAATCCCGAAATAAATTTAATTTCTCCATTTAAATTATATACAGTTCCCTTGCCTTTAACTTTGATGATTAAATTTAAACTAGTATACTTTTCTACGATTTTTTTATAAATATTTGATAAAGTCACGGGATTATTCATGTCAATTTTAAATCCAGTCATAGCTTCAGCAATTTCATCACTTATAATGGCCGTTTTAACATATTTAAAAATATCTAACAGTTTACGATCAGGAGTATAAGCACTTAAAATAGTCGTAGCATTAGCATATTTATTTAAAGCATACATTGTGGCATTAACATCAGTACCATCTGTAATTATACAATCCATTGGTAAATCATATTCATGTCTTTTAATATGTAATTCTTTTTGTAAGGCATTGACAGTTGAAACACTATTATTTTGATTACTATGCAATATATACGCAACAGATGTTTTATTTTCATAATCAATTTCCAAATAATTAGTTTTTATTCGGGTATCATTTAACATATTACGCATATGAGTCGCATTTTCATCATTTCCTAAAACCGTTGATATATAAGAATCAACATTCCATTTAGCTAAAGTTAGAGATGTAACACAAGCTGAACCTCCACAACATGTAACTATTTCTTTAGCATCGATAAAACTTCCTTCTGCTAAATAATTGTCTAATAAAATATTAATATCATAAATAGATTGTCCAATTGTTAAAAAATTCATTTTATCACCTACTATAATCAGTATTATATCAAAATGTACTTCTTAAAAAAAGTAGTTTACTAAAATTTTGTTTAAAATGTTTGGTATTGGACGATTAAAGCTTTAAAAAACAAATTAATTTGAAAAACTGGTATATAAATAATCGAATTTCATTTGGAACTTACTTTATTTTCTTCTAACATTTTTTCTTTTAATTTATCTATATCGGCGAAAAATAAATTTGTTCCCCTCTTTTTTAAGCCTATCATATTTTTAAACAAACTTTTAATTTCATTTTGCAAACTTTTCGGAACTCTTAGTGGTACACCATCAACAGTATGAACATGGTCTATATATTTTTCTAGTGTTGGAAATGCATTTTGTAGTAATATAGCAGAATCTTTAGCAGCAATTTTTCTAATAATTATAGTATTACAAACTCCATATTTTTTGACTTTTTTATCAATAATCTTTTGATATTTTTCTACTTTAGAACTAATTGGAACAAACCATAATATATTTTTATCTTTAATTGTAAAATATGTAGATCTTTTCTTTCCTTTTTCATGATTTTGCATTAAATTTTCATCATTAACGACATCAAAATATTCATCTTTGATGTGATATAAATAACCAGTTTTAATTTTCATTGTCATCAACTCCAGGAAAAGTATATCATAAGCCATAAGAAAACTCCATCTTACGATGAAGTTATCATACATTTTCGACCAGGATTATTTATTAGTCGCACCACCTGGAAGCGAAAAACATTGTCGCCTGGAATCATTTTTTATTCGCACCATCCAGAAGCGAAAAACATTTTCACACTTTTTCAAGTGCAATATAAATATACTATATTCTTACGAAAATGTCAATTTATCACTCTATATATTATATGTATAAATTATGAAAAAATTTATATTTTATTAACTTTTTACTGATTATCGCTTGTATCGCAATCAAGTTTGGATGAAATTAATATTCTTTGAAGAATTAACTCATAAATAAATTTTATTAAAAAAATTAGTTAATATACCACAGTCAATAGTTAACAAAAATACCTAATCTCTTTAAAAGAAATTAGGTAGATGACTTAAGGCTTTCGTAAGTTTCTTAAATACTAATCATTATAGATATATCATATATTTATATATATAGTCAATAACTTTGACCAAGATTCATTAAAAAATCTCAGTTTAATTTTAATTTATATTATTATGAGTTACTTAATTTCAACCTAATTATCATAAGATTTCCTATCTCAGTCGGGATTTATAAAATTATGAATTTATTGCAGAAAAATAGGACTCCATCAATTAAGACAGTGTCCATGCAAAAGTGTAAAAACCCTTTTTTGCATAATCATATTAACAAATAATAGTGCTTATGCCGAACTACTCTATCCAATTATTTATGATTAGCATCCTTTTGTTTGATTACTGCAATTGCGGCAGCTAAACGAGCAATCGGTACTCTATAAGGTGAACAAGATACATAATCTAAACCAACAGTTTCGCAAAATTCAATACTAGCTGGGTCGCCACCATGTTCCCCACATACACCTAAATGAAGATTTTTGCGCACACTTCGACCTTTTTCTGCAGCCATTTTAACTAATATGCCAACACCTTTAGTATCTAACTTAGCAAATGGGTCACTTTCAAATATCCCTTTAGCATAATAATCATTTAAGAATTTAGCAGCATCATCGCGACTAAAACCATAAGTCATTTGGGTTAAATCATTAGTTCCAAAAGAGAAGAATTCAGCTACTTCCGCAATTTCATCCGCTAATAAAGCGGCCCGAGGAATTTCTATCATAGTTCCAACTTTGTATTTCAAATTAACTTTACTTGTTTTTATTAATTCATCAGCTGTTTCACAAACTATTTGTTTAACATATTTAAGTTCGTTAACATCGCCAACTAAAGGAATCATAATTTCTGGTTCGACATTCAACCCATTTTTATTAACATTAATGGCGGCTTCAATAACTGCTCTTGTTTGCATCTTGGCAATTTCCGGATAAGTGATGGCTAAACGACAACCTCTATGTCCCATCATTGGATTAAATTCTTTTAATGATTCAATTCTTGTCTTTAATTTATCAAAACTCATATTTAGGCTTGCTGCTAAATCGGCAATTTCACTATCTTCTTTTGGTAAGAACTCATGTAATGGTGGGTCTAAATACCGAATAACTACTGGATACGGAGCCATAGCTTTATAAAGTTCTTCAAAGTCACTCCGTTGATATGGTAAGATTTTTTCTAAGGCCTCTTCCCTTTGTTCTACAGTCTCAGCGGCAATCATTCTTCTAAAATTAAAGATTCTCGTTTCTTCAAAGAACATATGCTCCGTTCTACATAATCCGATTCCTTCTGCTCCAAATTTTTTCGCTTGTAAAGCATCTTTCGGAGTATCAGCATTAGTTCTAATTTGCATGCGACGCGTTTTATCTGCCCATCCCATAAAGGTTTCAAAATCACCACTGATAGTTGGTTCGACACTTTCTAAAATGCCGAGATAGACTTGACCGGTACTACCATCTAAAGATATTTCATCGCCTTCTTTTAAAGTTATTCCGTCTTTAGTAGTTAAGGTTTTGTTTTCTTCATCAATTTTTAATTCGCCACAACCACTAACACAGCAACGGCCCATACCCCGAGCAACAACTGCCGCATGACTAGTCATACCACCTCGAATAGTTAGAATACCTTGAGCATGATTCATTCCTTCAATATCTTCGGGACTAGTTTCTAAACGAACTAAAATCGTTTTTTCACCCTTCTTCGAAACAGCAATCACATCTTCAGCATTGAAATATATTTTACCAGCTCCAGCTCCCGGAGAAGCCGCTAGACCAGTTGCAATTACTTGACCATTTTTTAAAGCCGCACTCGAAAATGTTGGATGCAATAAAGCATCTAGTTGTTTTGGTTCTACTTTTAGTAAAGCTTCTTCTTCTGTAATCATGCCTTCTTTAACTAAATCAACAGCAATCTTAATCGCCGCTGCTGCTGTTCTTTTACCGTTTCGCGTTTGTAACATAAATAACTTGCCATTTTCAATAGTAAATTCCATATCTTGCATGTCTTTGTAATGTTTTTCCAAATTACCAGCAATTTTTACAAACTCGGCATAAACTTCCGGCATATCTTTTTTTAATTCATTAATAGATTGAGGCGTTCTAATACCCGCTACAACATCTTCACCTTGGGCATTGATTAAATATTCCCCATATAATTCTTTTTCGCCAGTGGCTGGATTTCTTGTAAAGGCTACCCCTGTTCCACTAGTCATACCTAAATTACCATAAACCATTTCTTGAACATTAACGGCTGTCCCCCAAGAAGATGGAATATCATTCATTCTTCGATAATAAATAGCTCTATCGTTGTTCCAACTGCGAAAAACGGCTGTAACAGCTTCAATTAATTGAACTTTTGGGTCTTCTGGAAAATCTACTCCCGCAATTTCTTTATAAATTGCTTTAAACTCATTAGTTACTTCAACCATATCATCAGCTGTTAAATCGGTATCAAATTGAGCATTTTTTGCTTCTTTAATTTCATCTAATCTTCGTTCAAATCGACTTTTAGGATAACCTTTAACTACATCAGCAAACATTTGAATAAACCGCCGATAAGAATCATATACAAAGCGTTTATTATTAGTTGCTTTCGTAAATCCTTCAGCTACAGTATCATTTAATCCTAAATTTAAAACCGTATCCATCATCCCTGGCATACTAGCTCTAGCACCACTCCGTACACTAACTAAAAGAGGATTTTCTTTATCACCAAAAGTTTTACCGGTAAGCTTTTCTAATTCGGCTACTTTTTCGTAAATTTCTTTAACTATATCTTCATTTATTATTTCTTTATTTTCATAATAATCGGTACACGCTTCGGTTGTTATTGTAAATCCTCTAGGCACAGGCATTCCAATATTAGTCATTTCTGCTAAATTGGCTCCCTTTCCACCTAGTAAATCACGCATATCTTTATTTCCTTCACTAAATAAATACACAAACTTTTTCATATCATTCCTCCAATAATTTAATTATAACAACAAAAAAAATAAGCGACAATTAAACGCTTATCATTTTGACAGCATATAGACAAGTTACTTAGAACGAGGATGGCAAGTATCATAAATATTTCTTAGTCTTTCATTGGTAACATGCGTATATATTTGGGTAGTTGATAAAGATTCATGGCCTAAAAGTTCTTGGACACTCCGTAAATCGGCTTCTTTATTTAATAAATGAGTTGCGAAAGTATGTCTTAATGTATGAGGAGTTATTTTATTTTTAATTTCTAAATGTTTGACAATCATATCTAAAATTTCTTCAATTCTTCGAGTAGTCAATTTTCCACTTTCCGTTGAAACAATTAAATAAGGACTCTTTTTATTTTTTAAAATAATATCTCTATCGGGTAAATAATTATTAATTCTTTCTAAAGTATAATCACCAAAGTAAACTATTCGTTCTTTACTACCTTTACCTAAAATTCTAATACTTTTATTGTGATAATCAATGTCGGCTAATTTAATGTTAACTAATTCATGCACCCGAACTCCTGTATCATATAAAATCTCGACAATTAATAAATCGCGCGTAGTATATAAATTATTTTCATATGGATAAGGAACAGGAAAACCTTCTTCATTGTAATTATATTTTTCGGCATTAAAATCTAAAATTTTTTTAATTTCTTCTTCAGTTAAAAAATTAGGTAACTTTTTCTCCAATTTAGGATTTTTAATGCTTCTAAAAATATTTTTATCCATTTTTCCTTTAACTACTAAATAATGATAAAAACTTCGAATAGCACATAAATTCTTAGCAATAGAAGTATTTTTATACTTTTCCAAACTTAAACTTTTTAAATATTCTCGAGCTTGGTCTTTGTTAATGGTTAAGTAATTAATTTTTCGGGTATCTAGAAAACTAGCATATTTTTCTAATTCAAATTTATAAGAATTAATTGTATTTTGACTGCTATTTAATTCATTAGAAAGATATTGAATAAATAAATCTATTTCTTTTTCCATTAACGTTTCATGCTTTCATTATTTTCTTTTAAATTTATTAATTTATAGATTTTTAATTTCCCTTTTAGTCTCATAACTATTCCTCTTAATTGATCATTATAAAATGTTCTTAACCCTAAACGAGAATATTCATTAGTTCCTAATCTTTCTTCAATTTCCAGAATAGTTTGAATCAAATTTTCTCTAGAACTAAAGTTTAAATAATCCTTATCTTGGTAACTTTTCTCCACAATATCAATATTTGCAAACGCACTCATACATTCCACCTCAACTATTTATATTATATCATGCTACTGTCTAATTAGTTATTATTATATTAAAAAAATTAGTGAGTTTATCACTAATCTATTAAGAATCTTGGGCGAACTCCACTTGGATCGCTCGCTAAGCCCGCATTGGCAAAACCATATTCGTTGACTTCAGCAAAGCTCGTAGAGTCGGCAATTGCTTTTAACCAATACCAATACCTTCCAATACTTACTCCTGAGACTTCACTTATACTTTTATTTAAAAAATCTGGTCTAAGTTGAAAGATTGCATATTGTCGATCATCTATTCCTATATCATAACCACTAGAACTCCATACGGTCGTTCCATAGACATTGACCTCACTCATTAAATCTAATTTTCTACTTGCCCATTCGAAATTAGATGATGCTCCTGTTATTATACCCCATTGATTGGAACGAGTATCATCTATTTTATCCGTTACTAAATTTTGATATGATAGAACATGACTTACATTATCCTTCGTAAAATCTGGTTCTATTATAGTTTTTAAAATATTGGGTAATGTTGTAGTATACATTTCGCTGCTCTTATATCCTCCTTTTGCCGTATTAGTAGCATTCATTTTAGCATCTTGTAATTTATATGCTGGAATTATGGTCGCATGATGTTTGATTAATTCTGTATCTCCTGCTCCTAAATAATTGTCTAAGTCAGCTATTAGCCAGACAATTTTTTTACTAAATGCATCAGTTTTTGTACTAACTATATAATCACCAACATAGATATCCGCGAATGTTCCATCTTCTATTTGTTTATATAAATCGCCACTTTTCCATAAGGACGTTATATCTTTTCCTCGATACGTATTTCTCCTTAAGGCTACTCCTGCTTGAATATATTTATCATAATCAGTTTTACTCATACTTGAGGTAAATGTTAAGGTACATTTACTATTTGATTCTATGTAATCTAAATTTAACCTCCAAGCATTGTAATCCCATAAGCCTTTGGTCTTACTACTTGTACAACTTACATCGACTTTGTAATATTTATCATTGCTTCCTTTAGGACTTGTCGGCATATCTGTCTTCTTTACCCCATCAACCATGATGGCTAACTTGACATCATACCCAAAATCTGGGACCTCTCCTTTGATTACATTGTAATCTTTCTTTGTTTC
>CANQGB010000049.1 GCA_947600335.1 uncultured Bacilli bacterium
AGCGAGGAGAGTCTTCTTATATTTATTGTTTTTCTTGAATTTTTTCAATTCCATATTTTATCTCTCCTTCTATTTTTTATACCTTTATTATAATTTGAATTACTTTTAATTACAATATCTATATGGTACTTTCTTTACATTTATATCTTATCATAGAAGGAAAAAATATTTTGTCATTTTAACGACACAGGGTTAACAATATTAAACAAATGTTTGTTATAATAATATTTAGGAAAGTGATTTAGTTGCTGGTGTCTACCTCTTCTTTTGAGTGAAAGGAGGGGTTAAATATGAAATATAAAACTTTTATTATTTACTTGTTAAAATATATTTCATTTCTTTTACTTAGCCTGTCTTTATTGATAGCTATTATAAAATGAAAAATGGCACTTAAACGTTAATATTTTAAATTTAATGTTTAAATGCCGAACACAATTTACAGGTAGGCATTCAGCGTTCGAAAACTGAATTGCTTTCCTTTTTTATTTTATGTAAATTTCTTTACCTATATTCATTTTACCATATAATTACCTACAACTTCAATACATTTTTTATAAACTCATCAATCATCACGATTATTATTAAAAATCAAAATAAGTCTTAAAATCTCTAAAGCACTAGACAATACTCCAGCCACATAAGTTGAAGCCGCAGCTCCAAGCATATTAGCAATACCATCTTGTTCTTCTTCAGTTCCCAAATTCATCTCTTTAATAATATTCTTAGCTCGCTTACTCGCATCTATTTCTACTGGTAAAGTAACTAATTGAAAAATTAAACCACAACTAACAAATGCAATTCCTAACCAAACAAGATTTAAAGATTGGAAAAGTACTCCCAAAAAGATAATAAAATATGATATGGATGTAGCCACATTGACTATGGGAAAAATCAAACTTCTTAAACGCATAAAAGAATAATTATCTTTATCTTGAATCGCATGCCCACATTCATGAGCTGCAACTGCTAAAGATGCAATCGTACTACCATGGAAAATATCTGATGATAATCTAATTACTTTCCTTTTGGAATCATAATGGTCTGTTAAATTTCCACGAGTTTCAACCACATAAATATCTTTTAAATCATGTTTATCTAAAATTTTACGAGCAACATCAAATCCCGTTAATTTTTTATCATTTTCAATCGCCTTATATTTACTATAATTTGTAGTCACTAAAATTTGGGCAATCGCCGGGATAATCAAAATTAATAAAAACAATAATAAGTCCATATTAAACTCCTTACATAATCTCTAATTCTACCAATTTTTGTCTCAAAACATCCGCCTTAGCAAAATCTTTTAAATCCCGAGCATCTAACCAATCTTTATATAATTGTTTTTCTTCTTCCGTAAAGTGTTTATAGTTATACTTTAAACCTAAAATATTATTAATCAAATTTATTTTATCGTAAGTAGTAGTTATTTCTGTATTATTTCGGATACCCGTATTCAATTCTTTAACTAAGTCAAGTAAATAAGTAATTAAGTTTGGGGTATTAAAATCCATATCCATAATTTCATTAATTTTAGCATCTTGTGTAATCTTGCCTATTTTTAAATCTTCCATCTCAATTTTAACATTGGCTTGTTTCAAAGCATTAGCTATTTTATCATCAATAGTTTGGCATTCTTGAAAAGTTGTTTTTGTTAAATCTAAAGGAGCCCGATATTGATTTTTTAAAAAAGCTAAACGAATAACATTGGCTGGATATTCTTTTATTAAATCTCTCGCAATAATAAAATTATTCAAGCTTTTGCTCATCTTCGCCCCTTCAACCATAATATGGCCATTATGCATCCAAATATTAGCTAAGCCATGATTTAAAGCTGCTTTACTTTGTGCCATTTCATTTTCATGATGGGGAAACTTTAAATCAACTCCTCCACCGTGAATATCAATTTTTCCGTGAAAGATATTATTAATCATAACTACACATTCTGTATGCCAACCAGGTCTACCTTTACCAAAAGGTGAATCCCAAGTAATGCCTTTGTCAGTTTTTTTCCATAAAACAAAATCATAAGGATTTTTTTTCGTATCCGCTACTTCAATTCGATTACCATAGGCTAAAGATTCTAAATTTTGTTTCGATAAGCAACCATAATCCTCTATTTTTGAAACATCAAAATATACATCATCTCCATTTTTATAGGCATAACCTTTTTCTAACAAAAGCGCAATGAATTCGATAATAGTGGCCATGTTTTCTGTTACTCTTGGCCGATAAGTAATATCTAAACAATTCAAACTTTGAACATCTTCTAAATAAATTTTAATAAATTTATCAGTTAGTTCTTTTTCTGTTGCCTCTAACTCTAAAGCCGCATTAATTATTTTATCATCGACATCGGTAAAATTTGAGGCATAATTAACTTCATAACCTAAGTATTTAAAATAACGATAAACCATATCAAAAACTATAACCGGATACATATTTCCCACATGCGCATAATTATAAACAGTTGGTCCACAAACATACATATTAACAACATTAGGAGTTATAGGTTTAAATTCTTCTAATTTATTAGTTAAAGTATTAAATATTTTCATAAACGTTCTTCCTTTTCCAATTAATTAAAATTATACCATTTATTAAAGGAAAAAAATAGTCTAGAAAGCGTTCTAGACTAAAAATAAGTGGCTTATGCTTTGACCATAAACACAATCAAAAATGTAATAATATTAGTTAATTGCAATTACTTTTTATTACAAAAACATTTTACCACGATTTAAATATTGATTTCAATATCTATTTCATTATTATATTTATTTATTAAATTTTTTAAATTCCTTAAACCATATTCTTTACAATTAGCTTCTTTAATCAGCTCTTCTTTATTAACATTTTTATTAGTTAATTGGTCTTCAATATACCCTAAAAGAATATCATCCTTTAATTCTTCATAAGAAATTACATCACTAAATCGGCCCATAAACTCTTTTGTAAAATAATTTTTAAGATTATCTTTTTTAGATGTAACGAACCCTACTTTATTCTCATTTACTACATTGCTAGTCATAAAAATCATCGCATTATTAAAATTAATTTTTTCCCCCTTAGCGTTAGTTACAAAACCTTCATCCATTATTTGTAAAAACAAATTCAAAACTCGCGGATGAGCTTTTTCTATTTCATCAACTAAAATTATGGTATATGGGTTATCAATGACACTTCGAAAAACATAACTATCCTCGTAACCAACATATCCCGCGGATACCCCGATTAGTTTATTAATGGCAATATCTTGATTATACTCGCTCATATCTAACCGAATAAAGTTACTATTAGGAATAGCTTCGTAAATTTTTTTAACTGTTTCTGTCTTACCAACCCCACTAGGACCAACTAACAATAAAGACAAAGGTTTATCCATATTATTTAATTTTAACCAGATATTTTTTAAAACTAAACTTAAAGCCTTATCTTGCCCTAAAATATTTTTTAATGCCTTTTTGATATTATTAAAAATTTCTTTTTTATTCTCTAAAAGTGGTACATTTGCTTTTTTCTCCACAACTTCTAAAATATCTTGATAAGTTATCTCGGCATTCTTATAAAGTTGTAAATCAGTAATTTGGAATTTTAATTGATTTTCTTGATTTTTACAAATCGAAGCATTTTCATAATCATCGGCAATTATACATTGTTGTTTTTCTTTTTCTATTTCTTTTAATTTTAAATTTAGATTATTTATTTGTTCAAAGTCCACTTCTTTAATTTTTTTCGTAGAACATACCATATCCAACAAATCAATGGATTTATCAGGATTACTTTTATTAGTTATATACTTATCAGCTAAATGGACAATTGTTTGAATATTTTTTTCCGATATTTTTATTTTATGATGACTCTCATACTCCGGCTTTATTTTATTTAATATTTGTATGGTTTTATCTAAATCAGGTTCGGCGACTTGAATAGTTAAAAATCTTCGTTCTAAAGCTTTATCTTTGTAAATTGTCTTGTAATATTCATCATTAGTTGTTGCTCCGATAACTTTAATTTCTCCTCGTGCTAAATATGGTTTTAAGATATCACTAGCATTAATCGCTCCTTCTGCTCCACCAGCATTGATAATCGTATGTAATTCATCTATAAACAAAATAATATTTTTATCTTCTAAAATTTCTTTAATAATTTTCGTTAGCCGTTCTTCAAATTCACCACGATATTTAGTTCCTGAAACTAAGGCTCCCATTTCTAACATGATAATTTTTTTATTGAGTAATTCTTCGGGTACTAAACCTTGATTAATTCGCCTTGCTAATTCTTCCACAATGGCTGTTTTTCCTACCCCAGCTTTTCCTAAAAGTAAGGGATTACTTTTCTTCTTTCGTAAAAGGGTTTCAATAACTAATTTTAACTCTTCTTCTCGCCCATAGACAATTTCATCATTCTTCACAGTTTTATTTAAATATGTTCCAATTTCCATTAACTCTAATTTTTCATCTTTTTTATGTATTAAACTTATTTTTAAATTATCATATAACTCATCTAAATCAATATTCATTCCAATTAAAAGACGGATAGCAATTCCTTCACCTTCTTCTAACATTGCTAAAAATAAATGTCTAACTGTTACTTGTTTATGATTTTGTTCTAAAGCATCATTCGTGGCATTTTCAATTATTCTTTTTAATAAGGGTGTATAAAGAATAAAGTCTGTATCTTTGGAAGAAGTACCTACAGTTTTAATAAGTTCATCTTTAAATCTTTCAAAAGTGACTCCATATATTTTTAATTTTTTGGATATTTCATTTTCATTGTTTAGAATTGCTAATAGTAAATGTTCACTCCCAACATAAGGATGTTTTAATTCTTTACGAAAATTCTCGGCTTCTTTAAATAATTTAGTAATTTCTAATCCATAATTGTTAAACATTGTTATCTCTCCTGTTATTATTCTATGTATATATTGCTAGTTTAATATGATTTTTATACAAAAAATGTCAAAGAAAAAAACTAATTATTAAAAAATCCAAATAAAAAAAACATCTTTGAAAATTAATTCAAAAATGTTCTTTATTCTTATAAGTAAGCCATTATACTAAATAAAATTAATAATAAGACTAATGCTATTAAGAAGAATTTCCATATATATTTTAACCATTTTTTATATGGAATATTTAAGTATGAAAGGCCAATCATTAGAATTACACTTGTTGGAGCAATAAAGGCCATTAAACCTGTTATAGTTACATAAATAACATAAACAATATTGAAATCTGCTGCATAAGTAGTTGTTAATAATTCACCAACAACATAACCTGTGAATCCAAAGTCAATATGGAAAAGACTATTAATAGCAGCTGTTAAAGCCACGATAAAAGGATTAAAGACATTATCATTTAATGACATTAACCAACTAGTTATAGCTGTTGTAAATGGCGAAACATATATAACAGCAAAAACCATATTTATTAATGTATAAACAATTAAAGGTTTAATAACATTCTTTATTCCATCAATAGCATTATCGATAAAATCATCAAGTTTTACACGAGAAATTAGGGAAACAAATAATAATATTACTCCCATAACTGCTGTTATAGCATATAATTCCCATGTTCCAAATGCTTTAGCATTACTTCCTAAAATATAAGAAATAACTGGATATTTACTAATCTTTAAACCAATTAACCATTCATGGAATTCATCAAAAATAGTAATACCAAAATTATCACTCCAATTAATATAGCCTAGTACAGCCAATATTAATAAAAGATAAAAAGCTAAAGCCATTGGCCATGTTTTAGTCTTAGTTTTGGCAGATACCTCAGCACTAAATAAATCTTCAGCTACCTCTTCAGTATTAGTTGCTTTTTCAACTTTTCTCATATGTAAGATTGTAAAGACTGTAAAAATTAAATAAGCAATCGCTAAAACGCCAAAACGAATAGCAATCTCTAAATCCAAATCTACAGCACTATAATAGTTCAAATATTGAACAAAATAGATTAAACCTTCTGTACCATAAGTAGCTCCTAAAATACTAAGTATTAAAGAACCAAAGGAAATAGCAAACGTTGTAATCTTATCTAATTTCAATTTACTTGCAATACTGATAATAAATGGTAAGAATATCAAAACCACAAATGTTTGAGTAGACAATGTTGTAAATGCTGCTACAAACAATGAAGAAATAATTGCAAATAATTTGGTTTTATTTCTAAATCTACGGGCAATTTTATTAGTTAATTCTTGGTAACCTTTTGTTTTAGAAATAACTCCATAAAAGATGCCAGTACATAAAACTACTAAAATTTGTTGTAAGAAGAAATTCAAACCATAGTATCCAGATAAAGCAATATCAACTATACCATGTCTTCCTAATGTATTACCTTCAAATGCTCCATTGGCATAATAGTTATAAGGAATTATCCAAGTTAAAACTACTGTAACAATAAAAGCAATCAAAGCAATTTTTATTAAATCATTTTTTTCAAATAATTTTTTGATTTTTTTCATTAATCTTTTACCTCCTACCTAGAATTATAGCACAAAAAGGCATAAAAAAAAGACTATTGTGTCTTTTTTAAGTGAAAATTAGTTGAAAATTTAATCCCTAGGTTTCATAGTTGGGAATAAAATAACATCTCTAATAGATTCGCTCTCGGTAAATAGCATTACTAATCTATCAATTCCATATCCTATTCCACCAGCTGGAGGCATACCATACTCTAAAGCTTCGATAAAATCCATATCAATATCATTAGCTTCGTCATTTCCTAAATCGCGTTCTTTTAATTGGTCTTCAAATCTAGCTAATTGTTTAATCGGGTCATTAAGTTCTGTATAGGCATTAGCAAATTCTTTTCCCCCAATAAATAATTCAAAGCGATCAACAAAGCGTGGGTCTTTAGGATTTTCTTTTGTCAACGGACTAATCTCAATTGGATGGCCATAAAGAAAGGTTGGTTCAATTAAAGTTTCTTCAACATATTTTTCAAAGAATAAATTAATTATATGGCCTAATGATTTTTGATGTTCTTCAACAGGAATGCGATGCTCTTCGGCTAGTTTTAAAGCTTCTTCCACAGTCATATCTTGAGCAAAATCAATACCCGTTTTTTCTTTTATAGCCTCGGTCATACTAATTCTTTTCCACTCACCATCTAAGTGAATTTCATTACCACACCAATTATATGTCATTTTCCCAAATACTTCTTGAGCAATAGTTTTATACATTCTTTCTGTTAGGTCCATCATTCCTTCTAAGTCTGAATAAGCAAGATATGCTTCCATTAATGTAAATTCTGGATTATGTTTCGGGTCCATTCCCTCATTTCTAAAGGTTCTACCTATTTCATAAACTCTCTCCATACCGCCAACTAACAATCTTTTTAAAGGTAATTCTAAGGCAATTCTTAAATACATATCAATATCTTGAGTATTATGATGGGTTACAAAAGGTCTAGCCGCAGCTCCCGTTAATAAATTTGTCAAAATTGGAGTTTCTACTTCTACAAATCCTTGATTATCCATAAATTTTTGAATAGTTCGAATTATTCTTGGACGAATAAAAGCAATATTTTTACTATTTTCATTCATTATTAAATCAACATAACGTCTACGATATCTTTCTTCTACATCGGTTAAACCATGAAACTTTTCTGGAAATGGCCGTAGGGCTTTGACTAGATGAGTATATTTGGTTGCATGAACAGTTAAAGCTCCCGTATTTGTTTTACAAACCCAACCATTAATTCCTATAATGTCACCTAAATCACAGTTTTTATAAAGCTCATATTCTTCTTCGCCAACATCGCTGATACTAATATATATTTGAATAGTCCCAAATCTATCTTGAATATCCATAAAACCGGCTTTACCACTTCTTCTTTTACTCATTATTCGGCCAGCAATTATAACTTCATTTTTCGCTTCTTCTAATTCTTCTTTAGTTGAAGCCGCAAATTTTTCAGTTATATCTTTTGAATTAGCTGTCACATCAAAGCGTGAACCAAATGGGTCAATGCCTAAACTTCGTAAATTCTCAGCCTTTTCTCTTCTTACTAATTCTTGTTCTGTAAATGTTCTTTCCATATAAAGCACTTCCTCAATTTATTTATGTTTAGTATATCTATTTTCTTTTAAAATTGCAATGTAAATATGGTTTAATTATCTAACATAATATGAAAAATTTTGTATAAAATATTAAAAAGGGGAAAAATTAAATAACAAGTTCCCGTTAAACAAATTATAAAAAATGTAAAGAAATAAGTTCCCATAAAAAGGTTGA
>CANQGB010000050.1 GCA_947600335.1 uncultured Bacilli bacterium
AAGGAAATGATAATATACTAGTCAGTGTGTAAATACAAAATCTCTCTTGTAACTGACTATATATATCATACAAGGTAAGTATGACAAATAAAACTTTAGTTATTTTAAAAAAAGAGTTAAAAGAAACTTTTCGCGATAAAAAATCTTTAACCATGATGCTCATCATTCCCTTATTAATCCCTTTTATGGTCATGGGGATGGCTTTTCTCTTTAATCGGGAACTTAATCGCCCCGTTACGGACTACAATAAAATCGGGTTTAGTTATCCTTTAACTGAAGTCGAAAAACAAATCGCGGATAATTTCCAAATCGATGTTGTCAATGCTTCAGAAGATGACTTAGCCCAAATGCTCGAAGAGGAAGAAATCAATCTCTATATAGTCAAAGATAATAACGAATATTATTTAAAAGGTCATAGTAGCGATAATACTTCTCTTGCTTTAAGTCTAGCTGAAAATTATTTAAGAACTTATAAAGAATACTTACAAACTACTTTTTTAAGTCAAACAGGAATGGATGCCTCATCAGTCACAAACATTATTAATTGGCATAGTGAAATAACGGCTGAAGATAATTTCTTTAAAAATTATGTCATCATCTATGCTTTTATGTTTATCATCATGGCAATTACCGTTTCGGCTACTTACCCGGCAACTGATGCTACGGCTGGTGAAAAAGAACGCGGTACTTTAGAAACTTTATTAACTTTGCCTTTAAAAAGTAAAGAGATTATCGTTGGTAAATTTTTAAATGTGGCTTTATCTTCCATTATCACGGGAATTTTGAGTTTAATTTTAGCTATCATTTCCTTAAGAATTGCCAATAACTTTCCTATATTCGCGGACCAAAACCTCACTTTATCCTTTAAAAGTCTAGCATTTTCTTTAATCGCCATCATTACTTATTCATTACTAATCAGTGGCTTATGTATCGCGATTGCTAGTCGAGCTAAAACCTTTAAAGAAGCCCAAAGTGCTTTAACTCCCCTAACCTTCATCTCTTTCTTCCCTAGTATGATTGCTTTTATGATTAACTTACCCAATAACCTAATTCTATCGTGCATTCCTTTTTTAAATACTACTTTAATTTTTACCGATATCATCAACAATCAAGTCAATATCATCTATTTACTCTGTATGCTTATTTCGAATATTATTCTCATCATCATCGTCTTTAAAATTATAATTAACCAATATCATACCGAAAACATTTTATTTAATGATTAAGTAGTCTACTGGCTACTTTTTTTATTTTAATTATCTAAGTCATTTATTATAACTAGCTTTATTTTACGTGAATACATTATATTAGAATATTTTTTATTTGAAAGAAGGTCCTAAGAATGGAAAATATTTCTCTTGGTCAAATCGCGGCCATTATTACCTTTCTAGGTATTTTTATCGGAGCGATAACCAGTGTTATTACATTTTCAAAAATATTCATTAAAAACATTTTAAATCCCGTTAACCAAAAAATCGACCATTTAGAAGAAGTTTCGATGAATAGCCGGAATAACATTGAACTGGAACTAATTAAAATGATTTTAGTTAATTTTATAAATGATGTTGAACAAGGTAGTATTAAATCACCGATGCAAAAGCAAAACATTTATGAATTATATGAGCGCTATAAAGCTTTAGGTGGTAATACTTATATCATTGAAATGTGGGAAAAATTAATTAATGAAAGGAAAATTTAATGTCAACTAGTTATGTAATCATCATTGCCATTGTTACCTATGTTTTAGGAACTTTGGTCAAACTAAAATGGGATAATTTACCGCATAAATATATTCCCATTCAAAATGTGTTAATCGCCTTTATTAGTGCTTTAATCTGTTTTTTTAGTAAAATTGAAGGCAACTTATTACAAAGTTTCATTCTCTGTTTCACCGCCACGATGGGAGCTGGTGGAACCCATGATTTAATTAAAGTTTTAAAAGGCAATAACGAAACCCAAGAAAGCGAAAAAGATTGAGAATTTTCAATCTTTTTTTATAATTCAAATTGCGAATTGTATAAATCGGCATAGAAACCTTTCTTTTGCATCAATTCTTCATGATTACCAGTTTCAATAATATTACCATCTTTCATAACTAAGATTAAATCAGCATTTTTAATCGTTGACAAACGATGGGCAATAATAAATGAGGTTCGGCCTTCCGTTAATTTATCCATCGCTTTAGCTACCAACTCTTCGGTTCGCGTATCGACATTACTAGTTGCTTCATCAAGGATTAAAAAAGGCGCATCTTCAATCATTCCACGAGCAATCGTTAAAAGTTGGCGTTGTCCTGCCGAAATATTATCATTTTCACTAACGACTGAATCATAACCATGCGGTAAAGTTTTAATAAAATGGTCTAAGCCCACAATCTTACATACTTCTTCTACTTTTTCAGAAGGGATATTTTGCCGATTAAAAATAATATTTTCTTTTATAGTTCCATCAAATAACCAAGTATCTTGTAAAACCATCGTAAATAAATCATGAATATTCTCGCGAGTTAATTCTTTAGTTGAAATGCCATCGATTAAAATATCGCCCTTACTAATATCATAAAATTTCATAAGTAAATTAACCATAGTCGTTTTACCAGCACCCGTTGGCCCAACAATCGCAATTTTTTGACCAGCTAAGGCTTTAGCATTAAAGTTCTTAATCGTTGGTAAATTATTACCATCATAAGTAAACTCCACATTTTTAAATTCAATATTTCCTTTAACTTTACTTTTATCTAAAACTTTGGTTATCTTATCTTGTTTAGCCATCTCTTCTTCATCTAAGAAATCAAATACTCTTTCACTAGCAGCCGCAGTTGTTTGTAAAGCCGTCATCGCTTGACCGATTTGCGAAAGTGGTGATGTAAATAAACGAACATAAGTCATAAAGGCAACAATTACCCCAAAACTAATTGTCCCATTCATTGTAAGTAAAGCCCCAACTATACAAACAGCAACATAACCAAAATTACCAATAAAATTCATCAAAGGCATCATTAACCCAGATAAAAATTGGCTTTTGCGATTGGCATCATACACTTTTTCATTTAACTTATCAAACTTCGCATTAGCTTGCTTTTGGCCATTATAAACTTTAACGACATTTAAACCCGAATAAATTTCTTCAATATGCGAATTAATCATACCTAAATATTTTTGTCTTTCAATAAAATATTTTTGCGATTTACCTAGTATGGCAAACATAAATAAGAAGCCCACTAAACTTGCGGCGATGGCCGTAATAGCCATAATCCAATTAGTCACAAACATCATAATAACTGTTCCTACAAAAAGGGTTATGGCACTAACTAAACTTGCTAGAGATTGATTCATACTTTGAGCTACTGTATCAACATCATTGGTTACTCGGGACAAAATATCGCCTGTTTGATTTTTATCAAAAAACTTAAGCGGTAAACGATTAATTTTATACGAAATTCTTTTCCGCAATTTTTGAGCAAATTTATTTGAAACAATAGTCATTGACAATGCTTCTACATAACTAAATATGGCGGATAAAACATACAACGTTACTAAAAAGATAACGATCTTTTTAATACCAGCCATATCAAAAACGGGTTCTACCACTTTAATAATTGCTTCAGGCATTTCATCAATCTTAGCATAAACTTCAGTGGCGGCAGGATTTTCTCCTAAAGTACTCATAATTTTTAGAAAACTATTTTGGTCTTGCGCTGTAACTACAGTTCCCTCAATATTAATGCTGGGCAATAAAACTTCTGCGATAGCATCGGGCATAGTTAAATTACTAGCCATTTCTTCCCAGCTATTTATTAAAGTTAAAAAGGCTTTTTTATCATTAGTCGTAATGACTACATCATTATAAGTCGAATCAGGTAAAATAATGGCTAAGATACTATCGGGTAAATCTTTTAACAAAGCAAAATTTTCGGCTTGATTACCTTGTTGCATTGCCATCATAAAACTTTGGAATTGCTTTTTTTCTTCATTAGTTATATCTTTTGAACTCATAATTTGAGCCATTGTTTTTTCATTTAATTCGATATTGATTATTTGAGGCATAACCTCGGCCATTTTCTCTTCATTAAAGTTTGTTTGAATATTATTCGTAATAGCTGTTAAATTATCGGTCTTAATAACTAAACCTTCTGAAATTTTATCAATTAAAAGCGATAACTTATTGGGAGCCATGATAGCCAACACAGAACCTAAAGCTGCTAAAACTAAGCCCACAATAATTAATATTTTAAAAGATTCTAATTCTTTGAAAAGCCGGACGATAGCGCCTTTAAAATCTTTAGCTTTTTCATCTTCCATAGGTCTTTTAGGCATTTTCTAACTCCTCCTTTGTTACTTGTGATAAAGCAATTTGTTTATATACTTCACAATTTTCTAATAACTCTTTATGTTTTCCAATTCCAACACAACAACCGTTATCTAAAACAATAATTTTATCGGCATTCATAATAGTTCCAATTCTTTGCGCAACAATTAAACAAGTAGCATTTTTCGTATGTTTTTTTAATTCATGTCTTAAAGTAGAATCCGTTTTATAATCTAAAGCCGAAAACGAATCATCAAAAATATAAATCTCAGGTTCGCGAGCAATCGCCCGGGCAATAGATAATCTTTGTTTTTGACCACCGGAAATATTAGTTCCCCCTTGAGCAATTACGGTTTTTTCCTTTTTATCCATTTTGCTAACAAACTCTTGAGCTTGAGCTACTTCAATCGCTTTTTTCACTAATTCATCTGACTTAACTTTTCCATTATCTCCATAAGTCACATTACCTAAAACTGTATCATTAAACATAACCGCTTTTTGAGAAACATAACCTAATTTTGTATAAAGATATTCTAAATCGTAATCTTTAACATTTACTCCATCAATTAAAATCTCTCCACTTGATACATCATAAAACCGGGGAATTAAATTGATTAAAGTTGATTTACCACTACCAGTTGAACCGATAAAGGCTACTGTCTCGCCTTGATGCACTGAAAAAGATATGTCTTGCAATAGATATTCTTCTGCATCGGGATATTTAAAACTAACATTTTTAAATTCAATAGTTCCTTTTTCGCTAGTAGTATCTTCTTTGATTTTACCATTTTTAACCGCTACTTCTTTATCTAAAACTTCATTAATCCGATTAGCTGAAACATTAGCACGAGGTAATATCATAAATATCATGGCTAACATTAAGAATGACATAATTACTTGCATGGAATATGATGAGAAAACGACCATATCACCAAATAAACTTATTTTATTCGCCATAACACTATTTTTAATTAAATAAATTCCAATAATATAAATAGCTAAAGTTAAAAAATACATGACAATATACATTATCGGTTGCATAATGGCAAAAGCTTTTTGGTTAAAGGTTTGTATTTGCGTTAAATCATTATTAACCTGCTCAAATTTTTCTTCTTGATAGGCTTCGGCATTAAAAGCCCGAACGACTCTGATACCTGTTAAATTTTCTCGCGTGACATTGTTTATTTTATCAATTAATTTTTGGACAATTTTAAAGCGTGGCAACACAATTGTTAAGATAATAGCAATAGAAGATAACAAAATAACTACGGCTAAAGCTGTTAAAGCACTCCATTGCCAATTTTTATTTAATATTTTTGTAACTGCCCAGATAGCTGTTAAAGGGGCTTTAACCATCATTTGTAAACCCATGGCAATAAACATTTGAATTTGAGTTATATCATTAGTTGTCCTGGTAATTAAACTACTAGTTGAAAATTCTTTAACTTCCCCCATTGATAAATCCATGGCTTTATTAAATAACTTTTTCCGGACATTTTTCGAAAAACGCGCCGCGATATTAGCAATTAAATAACCGGTTATGACTGCACAAATTAAAGATGAAAAAGCACACAATAACATATAGCCACCATTCACCAAAATATCGGCCATTTTACTACCTTCGGTTTGAACTAGCTGGGTAATCTCGGACATATAATCAGGCATTTTTAATTCTAACCATACTTGAAAAGCAATTAAAATAAAACTAATAAAAGCAAATAGCCAATCTTTCTTTTGTAAATTTCTAAATAACTTTAACATATCTCTTTTCCTTTCTTTATTTTTTAAACGAATACCTATTTTCTAGACTAATATTATATTATGTTTTATATTAAAACTCTGTTCCTAAAAAAGCAATTTTTAGCACTTATCTATACAAATTGCTAAATAACATTATAGTATAGTCGTTAGTACTTGTCAATTTGAGAGTACTAGTTTTATTAAAGATAACGTAAAGTATTAATAAAATTTGCCAAATTAAAACTGCGCCTTCAAGACATAGTTTTTAAGCAACCCTATAAGGGTATATTACTGGCGGCCTCCACATGGAGGCTTTTTTTTAATCAGCCAACCGTCTTTGTCATTCTAGCTTACCCTTGGAAAGGGTCTTTATATTCTTTTACATTTCTTGTATCTGATATTTTACCTTCTATTTCTTGCTCTTGTATATACTTCTTTATTGTTTGCTTATTTAATCCTACTGTGCTTACATAGTATCCTTTTGCCCAAAAATTTCTTTGGCCATATTTATATTTTAAGTTTGCATGATTATCGAATATCATTAACGCACTTTTCCCTTTCATATATCCCATGAATTGTGATATATTAAGCGTAGGTGGAATTTTTAACAACATATGTATATGGTCTATACATGCTTTTGCTTCTATTATTTCCACTCCTTTATATTCACACAGTCTTCTTAAATAAGTTCCTATGTCCCTTCTTAATTTTCCATAGATTGCTTTTCTCCTATATTTTGGTATAAATACTATATGATACATGCAATTCCATTTTGTATGGGACAAGGAACTTTCATCTATGTCCCGACCTGTTTTTATTTTTGATTTTGACATTTTTTCCTCCTTTTGATTTTTTTGGTTGGCTGACCAATTTCATTATATATCAAAAGGAGAAAAAAGTGTCCGAATTGCCACGCTTCTGCTTTTCGAATCACACACGTAAAACGTGTGGTTTTTTTGTTTGATTTCATCAAACAAAATTAAAAAATTAGTGAATTTATCACTAACCTATTAAAAATCTTGGGCGAACACCATCTGGTTCCGTATTAGCAAAGCCCACAAATGTAACGCCATCGCCCGCAACCTTAACAAAACGCTTAGATGTAGCAATCGCTTTTAACCAATAAGAATATCTATTTCCATCCAAATCTTGATTAATAAGTTCTGGTCTTAATTGAAATATGGCATATTGTCGATTATCAATTCCTACATCATAAAAACTAGATGAGGAAAGCATTGTCGTTCCATAGACATTTACCTCACTCATTAAATCTAATTTGCGAGACACCCATTTCCAACTAGTTGCTACCCCATCTTCTTGTCCTTGTCCAAATTTATTTGGAGTTGTAGCATCTATTTGATATGTTAGCAGATTTCGATATTCAATTACATGTGTTCCAAAATCAGGTGTTAATGTATTTGTTAAAATTGTATTTAATGTATTTGAAATCATTAAAGAGTCTGCATATCCCCATTCGGTTGTATCTTTTGAATTCATTGGGGCAGTTGCTAAACTCTTTGATGAAATTATAGTGGCATGATGTTTTTTCAATGGTGTATCCCCTTGATTCATGTAATTATCCAAATCGGCTATTAACCATATAGTTCCATTCTTACCTTTAAAATAATCACCAACATAGATATCATCAAATGTTCCATTGCTTATTTGCGTATATAAATCTCGACCATTAACCTTCTCTGCTCCAGTATAATAACTTGTTATATCTTTTCCACGATAGGTATTTCTTCTTAAGGCTACTCCTGCTTGAATATATTTATCATAATCAGTTTTACTCATACTTGAGGTAAATGTTAAAGTACATTTACTATTACTTTCAATATAATCCAAATTTAATCGCCAAGCATTATAATCCCATAAGCCTTTGGTCTTACTACTTGTACAACTTACATCGACTTTGTAATAACTACCATTACTTGCTAGTGGACTGGTTGGCATATCCGTTTGTTTTGTTCCATCGACCATGATGGCTAACTTGACATCATACCCAAAGTCTGGGACCTCTCCTTTGATTACATTGTAATCCTTCTTTGTTTCATATAAGGCATAACTCTTATTTAATATTATACCCCC
>CANQGB010000051.1 GCA_947600335.1 uncultured Bacilli bacterium
CTAGCTCATGCCAAAATAGATGAAATAAAAGGAATGATAAATAGTGAAGAATATAAATCTCATCCCGAGTTATTTACTTCAACAACTTTAGCACATGCTAAAATAGAAGATATTAAAGAAATGCTGAGTAGTGAAGAATATAAATCTCATCCTGAGTTATTTACCTCTCAAACTCTAGCTCATGCCAAAATAGATGAAATAAAAGGAATGATAAATAGTGAAGAATATAAATCTCATCCCGAGTTATTTACTTCAACAACTTTAGCACATGCTAAAATAGAAGATATTAAAGAAATGCTGAGTAGTGAAGAATATAAACTTCATCCCGAATTTTTTACCTCAACAACCCTAGCACATGCTAAAATAGAAGATATTAAAGAAATGTTAAATAGTGAAGAGTATAAATCTCATCCCGAATTGTTTACCTCAACAACCATAGCTCATGCTAAAATAGAAGATATTACAGAGTTATTAAGCATGCCATATTGGGAGGATATAAGATACAAAGATTTATTAACTTCTTCGATAGTAGCCAGAGCCAAATCTATGATTAAAAAATTACCAAAATTAATTGATATGGCTGAATATTTTGGAATAGATAAATATCTTAACATTTCTTTCTTACTATTTTCTCCAAGTCAAAATTATGCTTTGATAAATTATTTATTAGAAAATGATTTTCCTTTAGTAATAAATGATAAATTAAATCCCATATTCGGAAAACAACCTGGAGTTTTAAAAGTCAAATATGGAATAGATATTAAAGCTTTAATGAATAAGTATCCTTATGAAGAAATGGTGGAACAAAATGCTATTAGATGCTGAAGATATAAAAGTATTAAAAGAAAATTTTGATGATGAGACAATAGAAAAGATAGATATGAATATTTTAAAGAAAATTTATATTTATTTACAAAATAATGGAATTTATTATGCCAAAGATTTAATTATTTCGTCTTTAGATTTATTTTTACTGCCCGTTGAACAATTTATAAAACAGTTTGAAAAGTTAAAAATGAAAATTGGAAATGATTATGTGGAAAAATTAGGTGAAGATACATCATTAATTGAATTAATGTACGAATAAGCGAATTTTAATGATATTTAGTTGCATTTTATAGAAATTTATAATATAATTTACTGGAAGTTTGAACTTAGTTTGAAAGTTCCTCATTTTCTTACTCAGTTTAAACCAATTATTTTTAAGAGGAGGATTTTTTATGGCAATAACTAAAGAAAGAAAAGCCGAGATTATTAAAGAATTTGGAAAGAGTAAAAATGATTGTGGTTCAACAGAAGTTCAAGTTGCTATTTTAACTGAAAGAATTAATAGTTTAACTGAACATTTAAAAGAACACATTCATGATTATCATTCTAAAAGAGGTCTTTTGATGTTAGTTGGTCAAAGAAGAAAATTATTAGACTATCTAAAAGAAAAAGATGTTGTTAGTTATAGAAACTTAATAGAAAAATTAAATATTAGAAAATAGGCACTTGTTTTTTAAAGTGCCTTTTTTAATGGGAGATTAATTATGAAAAAAATATATGAATTAGATTTTTTAGGAAGAAAAATTGTTGTAGAAATTGGTGAAATGGCTAAACAAGCTAATGGAGCTGCTTTAGTTAGATATGGAGATACTGCTATTTTATCGGCAGCTGTGATGGGTCATAATACGATTCAAGCTGATTTCTTTCCCCTTACTGTAGTTTATCAAGAAAGATTATATTCAGTAGGTAAAATACCAGGAGGATTTATTAAAAGAGAAGGTCGGCCTAGTGATGAAGCAACTTTAGCGGCGAGAATTATCGATAGACCAATTAGACCAATGTTTGATGAAAGATTAAGAAATGAAATTCAAGTTGTTAATACGGTCTTATCAGTTGACCAAGACAATTCCCCAATTATGGCGGCTTTATTAGGTTCTAGTTTGAGTTTAGGAATTAGTGATATTCCTTTTGATGGACCAGTTTCCGGAGTAGTAGTTGGTAAAATAGATGATGAATTTATTATTAATCCAACGGTGGAACAATTAGAAAAAAGTTCTTTAAATTTAACGGTAGCTGGAACTAAAGAAGCTATATGTATGGTGGAAGCTGGAGCTCAAGAGTTAAGCGAAAAAGATATGTTAGAGGCGATTATGTTTGGCCATAAGCATATTAAGATGTTGTGTGATTTCCAACAAAAAATTATTGATGAAATTGGTAAAGAAAAACAAGAATTAACTTTATGTGAGATACCAGAAGAATTAGTTAAAAAAGTTACTGATTATGCTAGTAAAGCAATGCTTGAGGCAATTCAAATTAAGGATAAACTAGCTAGTGTAGCTAAAGTTGAAGAAGTTAAAAATAGTACATTAGAAAATTTTGCAGAAATATATGCGGAAGATGAAAATATTGAAAGCATTTTAAAAAATGTTAAAACGATTGTAGATAAGTTAGAAAGTGATGAAGTAAGACGCTTGATTACCGAAGAAAATGTTCGACCAGATGGAAGAAAAATGGATGAAATTAGACCATTGGATGCTCAAGTTGATATATTAGCGCGGACTCATGGTAGTGCTATGTTTACAAGAGGTCAAACTCAAGCCTTAGCTACCACAACTTTAGGGGCGATTGGGGAACATCAAATACTTGATGGTTTAGGACTGGAAGATACTAAAAGATTTATGTTGCATTATAATTTCCCACAATATTCCGTAGGAGAAACGGGAAGATATGGTAGTCCTGGTAGAAGAGAAATTGGGCATGGAGCTTTAGGTGAAAGAGCTTTAGCGCAAGTTATTCCTAGTGAAGAAGAATTTCCTTATACAATACGGGTAGTTAGTGAAATCTTAGAAAGTAATGGTTCTAGTAGTCAAGCCACTATCTGTGCGGGATGTCTATCTTTAATGGCCGCGGGTGTCCCAATTAAAAAGCCAGTAGCTGGTATTGCGATGGGATTAATTACGAAAGATGATAAGTATACAATTCTTACCGATATTGCTGGTTTAGAAGACCACATGGGAGACATGGATTTTAAAGTAGCTGGAACCAAGGATGGTGTTTGCGCTTTACAAATGGACATTAAAATTAAAGGGGTTACAGAAAAAATCTTAAAAGAAGCTCTAGCGCAAGCTAAAAAAGCCCGTTTAGAAATATTAGATGTGATGAAAAAATGTATCTCTGAACCACGAAAAGAATTATCACCTTATGCACCTAAAATTGAAACCTTTAGAATTGACCCAGAAAAAATTAAAGATGTTATTGGTCGGGGTGGCGAAATGATTACCAAAATTATACTAGATGCTAGTCATGTTAAAACGGTCAATGATAAAAATGCGGTTAAAGTTGATTTAGAGGATGATGGTCGAGTTATTATTTATCATACAGATGCCGAGATTATTAAAAAGACGAAAGAAATGATACTAGATGTCGTTCGGGTTGTTGAACCAGGAGAAATTTATACTGGTAAAGTTACAAAAGTTGAAGATTTCGGTTGCTTTGTCGAACTTTGGAGTGGTTGTGAAGGGTTAGTTCATGTTTCCCAACTGGCGCATGAAAGAGTTGAAAAACCAAGTGATTTATTTAAAGTAGGCGATGAAATTGTTGTTAAATCTTTAGGATATGATAATCGAGGTAGATTAAATTTATCGCGAAAAGAAGTTTTACCAAAACCGAATAAAGAAGAAAAAAGTAAGAAAAAGAATTAAATTATAGGAGAGGAATTTTTATGAAACCAAAAAAAGGTGAAAAATATCGGCATTTTAAAGGAAATGTTATAACTGTTTTAGAAATAGCTAAACACACTGAAACATTAGAAGAGATGGTTGTTTATGAACATGATGGGGAGATATGGGTAAGACCTATGAAAATGTTTTTAGAAAAAGTTGATAAAGTAAAATATCCAGAGGTAACGCAAGAATATCGTTTTCAAAAAATTGAAGAATAAAATAATTTAATGGTGAGTTAGATGAATGTTTGGAAAAAAAATAATCTATGGCTTATTATTTTAATCGTTTTAGTTGTGATAGTTTTAGGTTTAACTACATATTTTTGGCGAAAAGGTAATATTGTTTATAGTAATGAGGTGGTTACTATAATGAAAAAGGAAGATATTTTAGATATAGTTAATAGAAATAAGTATTCTAAAACTTTAGAGGTTGCTTTAAATAGTAATAATTTTATAAAAGATTACACCAAAGACTATGAAAAGATTGATTATATCGAAAAAGATAATTTTGTTTTAGAGGTAAATAAGTTATTAAGTTTAAATTATGAGGCTGATGAAATAAATGTTATTTTTAAAAATTTAAGTCCAATTAATTTAGAAAAATTGTTAAAAGAAAATAGGAAAATAGATTTAGCCAAATATTATAAATATGCTAATTTTGAAGTAGATAAAATCAATAGATATGAAGCTTATTCTTTGATATGTAATTGTAGTTTAAAAGATGTTATTGGGAAAGTTAATATTGGCTTAGACCAAGATTTCTATACTAATATTCAAAATGTGGTAGTTAGTGATGACTATACAACTTTAGTGAATAAGTATCGTTCAATTGGAAATTATGAACCAGATGATTTAGTTTATTTAGGGGAAGGAAGTAAATATCAATTAAGAGAACAAGCAGCTGATGCTTTCTTAAAGTTAGTGGACGCGGCTTTATTAGAAGGAGTCAATATTATTCCTTACAGTGCTTATCGTTCTTATGAAACACAAACGCAAATATATAATAGTTATGTCGAAAAAGATGGGCAAGAAGAAGCTGATACGTATTCGGCTCGACCAGGACATTCGGAACATCAATTAGGTTTAGCTGTGGATGTTTGGAGTAAAGGCTATAATGAACTAAAAGAAGAAGATGCTAATTGGTTAAGAGATAATGCTTATAAATATGGTTTTATTATCAGGTATACTAAAGAAAATAAAGCTATTACGGGTTATATTGAAGAACCTTGGCATTTAAGATATTTAGGGGAAGATATAGCTAAAGCGGTTTATGAATCGAAACTTACTTATGATGAATATTATGATTTATATTTGAAAGAAAATTAAAGAACGATGGTTCTTTTTTTAGTGCATATTTTAAATAATTAGTCATAGTTTTAACTAGAGGTGTTGTTTTTTGAAAAAACTTATTGTATTTTTGTTTTTAAGTTTTAGTTGGGTAAATATTGTCAAAGCGGAAGATTTAGCCCCAAATTCAGAAAGTGCAATTTTATTAGAGGTATCGACAGGTAAAGTTTTATATGCTAAGAATGAAAAAGCCAAATTAGAACCGGCATCCATGACTAAAATTATGAGTATGCTTTTAATTATGGAAGCGATTGATAATGGTAAAATTTCTTTTGATGATGAAGTAGTGATAAGTGATAATGCGGCCGGAATGGGTGGTAGCCAAATATTTTTACAAGCTGGGGAAAAATATAAAGTCAAAGAATTATTAAAAGGTATAGCTATTGCTAGTGGAAATGATGCTGTGGTTGCTATGGCGGAGAAAGTTGCGGGAAGTGTTGAGGCTTTTGTTAAAGCAATGAATGAAAAGGCTAAAGCTTTAGGGTTAATTAATACGCATTTTGAAAATCCCCATGGTTTACATAGTGAAAATCATTATACAACAGCTAGTGATATGGCAATAATGGCGCAAGAATTATTAAAACACGCAAAAATATTAGAATTTACGAGTATTTATGAAGATTATTTAACGAAAAATGATGGTTCTAGTACTTGGCTTGTTAATACCAATCGGTTAGTTAGATTTTATGAAGGCGTAGATGGTTTAAAAACTGGTTTTACAAGTGAAGCTGGCTATTGTATTACAACAACCGCCAAGCGAAATGGCATGCGTTTATTATCAGTCGTAATGAAAGCTGAGACTAGTGATTTAAGAAGTAAAGATACTGTCAATATGTTAAATTATGGTTTTAATACTTATAAGTTAAATGTTTTATTAAAAAAAGATGAGGAGTTAGGAAAGGTAAGCATTGAAAAAGGTAAATTAGAAAATGTTGGAGTTTATTTAAAAGATGATGTAACCTTATTAAATAAAGTAACGGAAGAAAGTCAAAATTACAGTTATAATTTGATAATTAATGAGATAAATGCACCCGTTAAAGCTTTGGAAAAAGTGGGTTATGTGGAAGTAATAGATACCAATGGCAATGTGATTAAAGAAGCTGATGTAGTTGTTAAAGAAGATATCGAAAAAGCAAGTATTATAGATTTATTTAAAAAAGTGTTTAAAGGCATAACTAGTGGGTTAATGTAGAGTTTACTTTTATTTAACATTTATTTGATATTAATTGTTATAATTACTGTGTAAAATGCTATAATTATTTTTAGGAGAATATTTATGGCAAAAGTAAATAATAATAATAAAAATAAGAAGAAAAAGAAATTTTTTAAAAGACTGAAAATAATAAATTGGATAATTGGCATTATTTTTTTAATCATAGTCTATTTGTTAAATGTTATTCCTATGATGTATTTTAGTGCTCTTGCCATAGTTGTTTTATTATTCTTAATTTTAGTAACTTATTGCTTAGGCCGTAAAGCTTGGCAAAAAAAATTAATCGGTACAACTTTATCTTTTCTTTTTTTAATATTAATTGGGGTAGGAATATTTTATGGTAGTAATACTTTAGATTTTTTAAATAAAATAGAAGGTGCCAATGTTAATACGAAAAATTATTCAGTAGTTGTTTTAAAAGATAGTAAATATGAAAAATTGAAAGATTTAAAGAACGAATCTTTAGCGATTGGAAAGAATAATAATACACAAGATGTAAAGGATTATATTCAAAAAAAAGTTAGTTTAGATTTTTCAGAAATTGCCGATGAAGAGAATTTAATAAATGTTTTATATGATAAAAAAGCTGAGGCTATTTTATTAGAAGATAGTGAGAAAAAAATTTTAGAAGAAGAACATAGTGATTTTAAGGACAAAGAAAAAGTTATATATACTTTTAGTTTAGATATAAAAATTGATGAAGATTTAATTAAAGATGTCGATATTACAAATGAACCCTTTAATGTTTTTGTTACTGGAATGGATACTTATGGCAAAATTAGTACGGTTTCAAGAAGTGATGTTAATATGGTAGTTTCAGTTAATCCACAGACTCATCAAATATTGTTTACGAGTATTCCAAGAGATTATTATGTTAAATTGCATGGAATAGAGACTAGTTATAAGGATAAGCTGACACATGCCGGAATTCATGGAATTGATGTAAGTATTAAGACAGTAGAAGATTTGTTGGATATCGATATTAATTATTATGCCAAAGTGAATTTTACTTCTTTGATTAAATTAGTTGATACTTTGGGTGGAATTGATATTGAAAATGATATGGATTTTGCAGCTTCGTATAATGAAAATGGTAAAGATGTATATTTTAAATATAAAAAAGGAAATATTCATTTAAATGGGGAAGCGGCTTTAGCTTATGCCCGAGAACGTTATAGTTTAACGATGGGAGATTTAGCCCGAAATAAGCATCAACAAATAATTTTAGAAGGAATTATTAAAAAGGTTTTATCACCTAGTGTTATTACTAAATATAATTCAATCTTAGATGCTTTAGAAGATAATTTTATTACAAATATGAGTTCTAAAGATATAACAGAGTTAGTAAAGAGCCAAATTAAAAATAATTATCAATGGAATATTACGAAGTTTGCTCTAACAGGTACCGATTCTTATCAATATACTTATGCTTATAAAAATGCTAAAGCGTATGTTATGATACCTGATGAAGATTCAGTTAAAGAAGCGAAAAGTAAAATTAATGATTTATTTGCATGATTTTACTTTTTTTGTTGGTTTAATATAAGTTTTGACAAAGTTTTTTCTTTCTATATGGTAAATTATAAATGTAAAGAATATACCATATAGATATTGTAATTATAAATAATACAAATTATAATAAAGGTATAAAAAATAGAAGGAGAGAAAAAACATGGAATTGAAAAAATTCAAGAAAAACAATAAATATAAGAAGACTCTCCTCGCTCTAGGCATAGCAACAATGTGTCTGGGGGGGGGTATATTGTTAAATAAGAGTTATGCCTTATATGAAACAAAGAAAGATTACAATGTAATCAAAGGAGAGGTACCGGACTTTGGGTA
>CANQGB010000052.1 GCA_947600335.1 uncultured Bacilli bacterium
AACTTGACATAAAAAAACCTTATTGTATAAGGGCTTGTTAAACATATGATGAATGATCAACTGTCAAACTCCGGTGGCAAGAAGGATTTTTATCACGAAAGTTAAGTAAATAAGAATTAATTAAGGATTAACTAGTATGATGAAAAAGCATCCCATAACTAATTTTTTTTATAACAAATATTTTTTGTCTCTCAATAATTGACTTTAAAAGTATTTTAGTTTATATTTAATATGATAGTAGGTGGGTAAAATGCAAAAGCTAAATAATCGAGGGCAAGCCTTAGTTGAGTATGTCTTAATTGTAGCCATTATTAGTGTGATAACAATAGCTATTGTCAATTATTTTGGTGGTTATCTTAAAGATTCAATAACCAAAACTTCTTGTTCTTTAGTCGATAAAGAATATGTGGAAGGTGATAAACCAGGAGAGGCTACGTGTGAATCGAAAAAGTAAGGGTCAAGCCTTAATTGAATTTGTCATTATCTTGCCTTTGTTTGTCTTCATGATTCTAGCCGTCATTGATTTAGGCAAAATTTTATATTTTAGCAATATTTTAGAAAGCAAAATGGATGATGTCGTAACCTATTATGAAGATAAAAAAAGTTTTAATGAAATCAATGATTTAGTTAAACTAGATGATAAAACGATTGAATTTGAGGCAACCAACGAAAATAATAACTATGTTGTATTTAAACTAACCAAAGATTTAGAAATAATTACTCCGGGCTTAAATTTTATCCTTGGCAATCCTTATAATATTTTAGCTAAAAGGACTATCGAATATGAACAATAAAGGTCAAACTCTGTTAGCATTTGTTCTTTTATTACCTATATTTTTAATTTTTATGGCTTTTGTTATTGATACTGGTTATTTATTAAAAGAAAATACCAAATTAAATAGCTTAACCAAAACTGTCTTAAAAGAAACTCAAGAATTTATAGATAGCTCAGTTTATAAAGAAAAAATCGAAGGTTTATATGAACTTAATCAAGCCCATTTAAGTGAATTAAATATTACCGAAGACAATAATGGAGAGCATATCGAAGCCATTGAAAAAATACCCAGTATATTTGGAAAACTAATTGGCTTAAACGAATATGAAATTAAAGTTAATTATCGCCTTTTTCCAGAAGGCAATGAATGGAAAATAGAAAAAGAATAGAGGGAAAACAAAATGGTCAAAAATAAAGGCAAAACAATCTGTATCTTTTCCGCGAAAGGGGGAGTAGGTAAAACCATTACTACTCTAAATTTAGCCGGAATATATGAAATCCTAGAAAAAAAAGTTTTAATCATCGATTTAGACTTATCGAGTGGGGGAATCAGTGTAGCCCTTAATCGGGAATTTGACAAAAATATTTTTAACTTTGTCGATGACTACAATAATAATCGTTACCAAGATTTTCAAAGTTACATAACTAAATATGATGAATTTATTGATTTCATGCCTTGTCCTAAAGACCCTCGTCAAGCCAATAAAATAGATTCAAAATATATCGATATCTTAATTGAAAAAGCGACTTATCATTACGATATAGTCTTAATAGATACCAACCATGTTTTAGATGAAAAAAACATTGTCACTCTAGATAAAGTTTCTAATATCTTGTTTGTCATGACCAATGAACCTATGGATATTAAAAACATGAAATCTTTACTCAGTATCTTTAAAGATGCTAACATTGATAAATACAAAATTCTTTTAAATAATAGTCAAAATCCTTATAAAGACTACTTTTCCTTATTTGATATTAAAAGTGTTATAAAAGCCAACATTGACTATGTTTTATCGAGCGGTTTCTTCCTTAAAAATATTGATAGTTATGTAATGAATGGGGAGATAATTACTTTACAAAAGAAAATGCCATCCTTATTTACTAAAGACTATAATACTTTTATGACCATGGCTTTAGATGTTTACAATGAAGAAGAAAAAAAAGAGGTGAAAAAACATGCCTAAGACCACTCTTTTAGATGCTTTTAATATTGAACGTAAAGGCGATTATTCTAAAGTAATTACCGATTATGAAATATTTCCCGATAAAAAATTATTGGATGATTTAAGAACCAGAATTGTTGAAAATTTAATCGATAAAGAAATGCCCGAAGATAAACTGTTAAATGAATTTATTAATGATGAAATCGATGCTACGATTGAAGGCTTTGACTTATCTAATCTCGAACGAAGTCACTTATTTAATTTAATCGATAATGAAATTAATGGTTATGGTCCAATCACCGAATTATTAGAAGATAAAAATATTACCGAGATTATGGTTAATGCACCGAATGAAATATATATTGAAATCGATGGTCAAATTATCAAAGATGAAAGTATTTCGTTTATTAACGATGAACATATTATTCGGACTATTCAAAGATTAATTGAACCGATTGGACGAACTATTGATGCGACTAACCCTATGGTTGATGCTCGTCTTTTAGATGGTTCGAGAATTAATGCTGTCATTCCGCCTTTATCTACTAAAGGACCAGTTATTACCATTCGAAAATTTAAAGAATCTATGACTCATATCGATGATTTAATTCGGGTAGGTACCTTAACTCCCGCTATGGCTAGATTTTTAGATGCCGCGGTTAAGGGAAAATTAAACATCATTGTTTGTGGTGGTACTGGTAGTGGTAAAACAACCCTTTTAAATATTTTAAGTAGTTTTATATCTAGTCATGAACGAATTATTACGATTGAAGATGCGGCTGAATTAAGATTAAATCAAGAGCATGTCATCTCTTTAGAGACCCGCGTAACTAATTATGAAAGCGATAATGAAATAACTATTCGCGACTTAGTTATTAATTCTTTAAGAATGCGGCCTGATAGAATAATCGTTGGTGAGGTTCGGGGTAAAGAAGCTTTTGATATGTTACAAGCAATGAATACTGGGCATGATGGCTCCTTAACTACATTACATGCCAATGGTCCGCAAGATGCTTTAAATAGACTCGAAACCATGGTATTAATGAGTGGCTTAGAAATACCAATTAAAGCTATTCGGGAATATATTGTCAATGCTATTGATTTAGTCGTCAATATTGAAAGAATGAACGATGGTAAAAGAAAAATTACATCCATTAGTGAATTAGACGGTTTTGTGGATGACCGGATTAAACTAAAACAAATTTTTGGCTTCAACCAAATTGGCTTAACCGAAAATGGCGAGGTGGATGGTGAATTTATCTTTGCTAAAACACCACCTAAATGCTATAAAAAAATAATTGCTCGCGGCATAAACGAAGTCGAAGGAGTATTCTTAAAAAATAATTAAAAAAGAAAGAGAGGGATAAAACATGGAAAATGTCATTGGTAGTGTCTTATTTACCCAAATAACGTTAATTGTAATATTAATATTTCTTATATTTTATTTAATCCGCCAATCGCATGTTCTAAAACTAGAAAAACGTTTTGATAACTTTAGTTTACGTGCTACATTTGACCATGAACGTTCCTTCTTTGATAAACTAAGAGATAAAGGTTGGCAACTATTGCAAAAACTATCACATTTACTTGAAAAATCGCAAATTTTAAGAGATTATGGCAAAAAATATGACCGTTTTATTACTTTTGAAGAAAAAGAATTTAAAAGCGGTATTGATTATGTATCTTTAAAAATCATTTTAAGTATCATATTAGTCGCTTTAAATGCCATCACGGTCATGTTCCAATATATTAAAGTTAGTCCGATTAGTTATTTAATTACTTTTATCTTAGGCTTCTTCAGTGTCGATTTATTTTTAAATCTCGAATTTCGCAAGAAACGTAAGAAAGTCGAAGAAGATTTATTAAAGGCCATCATTATTATGAATAATAGTTTTAAATCCGGCCGGAATATAATGCAAGCCATTGAAACGGTTAAAAACGAATTAACGGGACCTATTTCTGATGAGTTTAAAAAGATTTATTTAGATATAACTTATGGTTTAAGTTTAGAAGTTGTCTTTAATCGCTTTTATGAACGAGTAAAATTAGAAGATGCGAAATATATTGCTTCTTCCTTAACTTTATTAAATAAAACGGGTGGTAACATCGTTCGGGTATTCTCTACCATCGAAAAATCATTTTATAATAAACGTAAATTACGCAACGAATTAAACAGTTTAACGGCTGCTAGTGTCTTTGTCTTTCGAATTTTAGTGGCTTTACCTTTTGTTTTTACCTTAGTAATTTATATTCTAAATCCCACTTATTTTAGTCCTTTATTTACAACGCCATTGGGTATCTTTTTCTTAATTTTAATTTTAATTATCTTTATTCTTTATATTATTGTAATTAAGAAAGTATTGAAGGTGAAAATCTAATGAATCAAAAGCATTTAATTTATAAAATATATTCAGAAAAAACAATTAATCGGATTGAAAATAAAATTAAATTACTAGGTGTTAACTGTGAGTATAATTCCATAGATTTACTAAATTATCGGTTATTAATCTCGATTGCCATATTTGCTATCTTTTTAATTTTTTCGGATAAAGGCTATATATTTGGTCCAATATTTACTTTGCTATTCTATTTTGCCAGTGAATACTTAGTTTTAGATTATCAAATTAAAAAAAGAGCCAAAAAATTAGAAGATGAAGCTGTTTTTTTCTTTGAAGTTTTAAATTTAAGTTTAGAATCTGGGCGTAATTTAAAAGCCGCTTTAGATATGACTACCCACAATATAGATAATGAAATTTCTTTAGAATTTAAGAAGACTCTAAATGAAGTTAAGTTAGGTAAAAGTTTTACAGAAAGTCTAAACTCCATGAAAGAACGAATTCCTAGTGATGCCATTAATAATATTTTATTAAGTTTAACTCAATCGAGTATTTTTGGTAATAGTATTACAGAAACCTTAACTAATCAATTAGATTTTTTAAGAGAAAAAAAATTATTGGATATCAAAGCTGAGATTACGAAACTACCAACTAAAATTAGTGTTATTTCTGTTATCTTCTTTATTCCTTTAATTCTTTTATTAATATTATCGCCAGTTATCATTGAATTTTTAAGTAAATAGAAAATTAATGTTTTCTATTTTTTCTTTTAATTGCCTAGAAAAATTGTTATAATAAAAAGCAATTAAAGTGAGGTATTGGTATGGATATTTCCAGTATGTTATTAATTTATCAAAAAATAATGAAGAAAAGTAGTATAAGTCATGAAGAATTAAAAAATCTTGGTTATAGTGAAACGCAAATTCAAGGACTTGTAAATTTTAATTATTTGAAAGTCGATAATTTAGGGTATTATCAAGTTGATGATGAAGCTTTAGTTAATGAAATTTATACCTTAGTTAAATTTAAAAAACTAGAAAGTAAAACCGCTATCCAATTATATGAAGAAATTATAAACAGAAATCCTACTTGTCAACGAGCAGCTTTAAATTTATTTTATAATAGTATTTATAATAATAATTATTCTCAAGCTTTAGAATATTTCAAGATTTGTTTTTCACCTTCTACAAAGTTTAATTTTTATAACTATTTTATTTATATTTTAAATTTTATAACGGAATTACCCGAAGATTTAAAAAAGGTAGTTAAGATTAATAATTTTAAAAATATTATGTTGGATAATGAGAATCATGAATTATTAACGGAAGAAGAAATTAATATGTTAAATGAAATAAGAGAAAGTGCATTTAATTCTAATTGGAAACAGGCCCATGAATTAATTTCTGAATATTATATCAATTACACAAAAATAGGTGATTACACGGCAATTGAAAAACATTTATTAGCTATAGCCAAAAATAAATATTTTCAAATAAATAATGAAATAAAAAAATTAATTTCTAAGCAAGAATACCAAGCGGCTTTATCGACTATAGAAAAATTCCTTTTAGCAAAATCCAAAAGTAATTATTGGAAAGCCATCGTAACAATTTTAAAAGATATTATCCTCTTACAAGAACAAAAAAGAATCCCTAATTATTTTAATCGTTTTCAAAATAGAGAATATTCAAAATTTACTTATGCTATTTTAGACCATAATTATATAGTTGCTCAAAAAATGCTCCAACAGCATCCAAGTGATAATTCAATTATCAATAAATTAATGAAAATAATAACTGTACTACAAACTAATTTACAAAATAAAAATGATAATGTTATAGAAAATTTTAGCAATGAAAATACGAAAGCGATAGATATTACTAACTACGAAAAAACTATCGAAGACATTCACAATTACTTAAATAAAATTGCCAAAAGTGAGTACGAATTTTTAGTTATTAATCTTTTAAAAATTAGTCTTAAAGAAGGTAACTTAGAATTTACCGAAGTCAAAAATATTTTAAAAGATTTAAAAGATAATAATTATGATTTTGATTTATTAGAAATCATTGGTTCATTTAAAAAGGCTATCTCGGTTAAAAATTATGAAATAGCTAAGTTGTATTTTGGTATCATAAATCAAGCTACAATATTAAATCAAAGTTATCCTTATAAAGCCAGTTTAGAGGCTGATTTAAAAAGTATTGAACCAGAAGAAATTGAACAAGAAACACTATCTCCAATAATTGAAGAAATTGATAGTACTTTGTTAGTCGAAGAAACCGAAAAACCTAGTGTAACTGTTTTAGAAAAAGATTTAGAAGAAAAACTTGAAATCCCAGCATCTAATTTAGAAAAGGCAATTGTTACTAATAAAAAATCGCGTAAAAAGAAAAAATTACAAGAAGAAAAAGCTAATTTAGAAGCAATTAAATTAACTAAAACTAAACAAGAGAGTATTATAAATGATAAAAACGTAATGGAATATAGAGAAAAAGTTTTACTTAATTCAGCTAAGAAATATCCAATTATTAACGAAAAAGACTTATCTAAAATAATAGAAAATACTTTTGCTAATTACAACTATATTGAATGTGGTTTAAGTTTAGAACTATATGTACATTTTGCTTTAGAAAAGAATATTCTTATTTATTTAAGAAAAATGTATCAAGAAAATATAGATAAGGATTTATCTTTGGATATTGTCTTAAACATAATTAATATTTATACGAATGTAATTCAAAAATATTATCCTTTAGAGTCTATTGATAATGTCCAAAACACAATTGAAGATACTTTCATCAATTATAATGAGCATAAAACTTTTATTAGCCAATTGGTCTTAAATTTAAAACGTAAAGAAAAGTAAAAAATTAGTGGAAAAAACACTAATTTTTTCAAATTTGGAAAATTTGTCAGAAAAATAATTCAAATTTTAAAAATTTGTTAAGCAGATTTTCAAAATTTATTGCTATGTTTTAAAAAAGTATAGCCAAAATAAAAAAATCTGTGATTTGTCAAAACAGAAAAAATAAGTTATATTGGACATGAGCTACCAAATATTGGAGTTTGCCACTAACAAATACGAAAGTAGGAGGAAGTGGTCTTGATGACGAAGAGAAGCTATGCAATAATAGTAATCTTACTAGAGATAATAATTCTATTATTAATATTATCCGACTAGGAAACTAGTCACAAAAAGGGTTTCGGTTGATAAGAAGGGTTAAAAAAACACCACTCATAATGAGGGTGTAAGCCTAAATGGCAAGCACCATATAAGGTAGCTCGCTTAACTAAATAATAATATAAAAGAAGATATAAGTAAAGAAAAAGTGACAAAGTTTTTTCTTTCTCTTTGATAAGATATAAATGTAAATAAAATACCATAAAAAGATTGTAATTAAGAATAATACAAATTATAATAAAGGTATAAAAAATAGAAGGAGAGAAAAAAATGGAATTGAAAAAATTCAAGAAAAACAATAAATATAAGAAGACTCTCCTCGCTCTAGGCATAGCAGGAATGTGTCTGGGGGGGGGGTATATTGTTAAATAAGAGTTATGCCTTATATGAAACAAAGAAGGATTACAATGTAATCA
>CANQGB010000053.1 GCA_947600335.1 uncultured Bacilli bacterium
TCCCAAGCCTATGCTGGTGCTGGAAGCTATGGTCAAGCCGATCGTGGTAGTGCCAATGCAGAAGGCTGCGTTCGTCCCCGTTTCCTAATCGATTAACTTAAGAGAACAGCAATGTTCTTTTTTTACAGAAAAAAAGAGTAAATAAAAATAAAAAGAGAAACTTTATGAAATTTAATTGTAAAAAAAATCATAAAGTTTTTTTTCGCATAAATTAGGGCATACAAAAAATAAGAATAAGAATTCGTTGAATCAATCTAAAGTGCACAATTAAGTGCAATAGGTAGGAAAAAATGCGATTTTAAAAGAAAATGCACTTTTTTCAATGAATTTTAAAGAGAAATTAATAAAATAAGTAGATAAAAATCAAAAAAAGTGATATATTATTAATCGCAAGGAAGAATTTCTTCCACGCGAAAAAGTGCAGATATGTGTGAATTTTTAAAACTAAATGCACAATATCTACAATAATCTAAAATTCATAAGATGGGCAATTTATTTGTCAAAATTTGATATTTATAATGAACACTTATAAATATCTTTTTTGTTTTTTTTGATAATTATATTTATTTTATAAATTGCAGTAAAGGTTAAAATTAACGCTTCGCGACCTTGACTTGCAATTTAAAAATAATCTGTATTTCCAACAGATATGTCCTTATTAAAATGCTTATTTTTTGATAATCTTTCTTAATTCGTTTAATAAATTTTTATCTTTTAATATTTGTCTTTGTTGTTTTCTATCTAAACTAGCCGATTTCGTAAATTTTATCCCAAATTTGATTCTTATTGTTGCATCTTTATATTTCTTTTGCAATTGTCTTTCTTTTTTTCTTCTTTCTATTCTTCCTAAATTTTTACTTTCTTCAATTTCTTTTATTAATTCTTTACACATTTTACAACTACCTTTTTTTATTTATTATATCAAATTTTTTTGCGAAAAAAATTTTTACTTATTTTACTCTTTTTTGCTGTTTTTTTGGAAAATTTGACAAATGCTTGTCTATATGCTACAATATGGTCTCAAGTTAAGGGGGAAATAATATGTTTAATTGGAGAGAAGATAAAGATATTATTAATTTACATAAGGAATTGGAAAAAGAGACAGAGATTAGAATTATTAATCCACAAGATTATCCAAATGATAGTGTGGCTGATTATTTAAAATTTTTATTAAAATTTGATGTGAGTGAAAAAAGAAAAAAAGATTTAATTGTGGAATGTACTTTTATTGATGAATCTTATAATAATAGCGATTTAATTCAAAAACTAGAAAAAGTATTAAAAGATATCGGAGTTGATTATTATAAGTATGCTAATAGTACGACTTTAAAAGATTACTACTTAAAGCTAATTAAATTATTTTTAGAAAAAGATGATTATACCCAAGTACAAGATATGGTTGTTTTACAAGATATTTTAAAAAATTTATTAGAATTAGGTTATATAAGAGAGGATGAATTTGAAGAAAAAATGAATAAAGCTAATAATGTAAATAAAAACCAAGAATTAACAGATTTAGAAAAAATGGTTAATTTAAAATATCAATTAGGCTATTTAGTGGGAGAAGAAGCTTTAGAATACATTAAATTACCAAAAACAGAAGATGAAATAGCAGATTATGTGGATGAATTAAAACAAGTAGTTTATGATGGAATAAAAAATAATACTATTAAGAGAGACAAATTGGGATTAGAAATACTTAAAGATTTTGCAGGAGTATTATTTAATTTTCATAGTATAGATGAAGAAGATTATGCAAAAGAAATTAATAATTCTAATAATTTATTTGATGTTTATGATAGTTTTGAAATTTTACAAAATAAATTAACTATACTATATAATAAAGAAAATGTAGAATTGCCAGATATTAATAATTATCCAGAAGATTTAGATGGCATAAGAGATTATGTTATAGATGTCGATAATGAACTTTCTTATTGTGTTAATAATAATATTTTAGAATATGATGAAGCAAGTGAAGCATGGCAAATTATCGATTCTATTTATGATGATTTAGGAATGGAAAAATCTGAGCCAATTGAAGAAAATAATGAAGAAATAATTACAGAAGAAGCATTATTCGAAGAATTTAAGAGTGTTTTAGAAGAAATATTAAGTTTAAATGTTAATTTTAATTATTTAGAACAAGCTATCCAATATTGTGACGATGTAGCTAACGTTTTCCAAGATAAGCAAATTATTCAAATAAGAAATAAGATATATAATGTTGTAAAAAGTGTTAAATATTTAGAGCATACAGAAGATTTAGACTATAGTGAGGTAACTTTAGAAAGTCTTATGTATTTAGATGATCCTAGTTTTGATATCAAAGATATTCAAAAAAATATAAAAAAATTATTAAAAGAAATTAAGAAATTTGGAATCAAAAAGCAATCAGAACATAATATAGAAGATATCCGTAATTTTATTTCAGAAAAGGCAACTGTTATTAAAGAAAAAAGCGATAATCGAAAATTAAATAAAATTTTAAAAGATATTGATAGTAAAAAATTGCTAGTTAATGAAGTGGCAAGCGTTAGAGAAAAATTAAATAATTATCCAGAATATCAAGAATTGGAAGAAAATTTATTTAAATTAGAAGATTATTTATATGCTCATGATCAAGAAATTGGTAAGGCGGTAAGTTTAGAAGATTTATTGAATTTAGCAATAGATAATCAAAATGAAGAATTAGCAGAAATTATTACTAATATTCATACTGATGAAATGCCAATAGTGGAAGAACAAGAGGAAGAAATTAAAAATATTAAAATTATTAATCCGAAAAAAAATGGTAATCTTATTTATAAATTTTATCTTGATTGTAAAAAGTTTGGTAGTTTAGAATTGGATAAATTAACAAGAAAACAATTAAATATTTGGAATAAGTTAAATAAGAAATATCAAAGACAATTTGAAAAGGCTGAGAATGTTAGTGAAGATGTTGAAATGGATATGATTTATGCTAAACAAATAGCAGATGATATAAATGATGATTTGAAAAAAGCCGTACAATATAATAATGAAACTAAGATTACTCGGGAAAGTTATGTTGAGTATTTAAAAGCAAGAGAATTAGAAGATACTGATAAAGTTATAAAAAATGTTGATAATGCCCTTAATAAAGCATTAGAATATGCCAAAGATTTGGAAGAAAATGCCCCAAAACAATTAGAAAAATATCAAGAGTGTTATAAACAAGTTAAGAAAGAAATGGGTATTAAAGCTACTTTTGGCGCAATTATTGCTGCTTTAGCCATTGGTTCTTTAGGCAGTGCTTGGGGAATTAAAAATAAAGATAATCAAGTAGATAATAAAGATGTAACTATCGAACAAGATAATACAGAAAATATAGTTGAAGAAGAACAACCAGAAGAAAAAGTTTCAGTTGAAGCTAAGTTAGCCCATAAAACCATTTTAATGGCTGAGAAAAAAATTAATTCTAGAGAAATATATACAGTTCAAGAAATTATTAAAGTTCGGAATGCGATGAATGCTTTAAATGAAAGTATTAAAACGAATAATAAAATGGATATTATCAAAGGAACAAATGAATTATTAAATGCTATTATTACTAATAAAGAAATGGAACAAGAAGAAAGTTATATTCCTTTTGGCGAAATGGTTAATATAGTAGATGATGCGAAGGTTTATTCTAATCCTAAAAATTTAGTTAATGAAATTGATGGTTTAAAACCTTACTATGATGTTAATGCGGGAATTGAACGGAGTCAAGCTGGAATATATTTCCAAACCGGTGATGATATTGTTTTAGCCCAAAATGATGAAGAAGCGAATACTTATTTAAATCAAGATTATGAGGTATTAGGATATCGTTTAGCTAATTGTTATTCTTATGATAAAAATGGTAATATTGTATCATATGAAGGTTGTTATGCAGATGATGATGTGGTTACATTAGAAAGAAAATAGAGTTTAAAGCTTTATTTTTTTTCGTTTTAAAGTTAATTATGTTATAATGGGGTTATGGAAATAAAGATTAAAAGTTTTAAAAAACAAAAAAATAATATGTATCAATTATTATTAGAAGATGGTAATAAAGTTTCATTGTATGATGAGGTTATTTTAAAAAATGATTTGTTATTAAAAAAAAGTATTGATTCGAAGACTTTAGCTGAATTGTTAAGAAATAATAATGAAACCCTTTGTTATAATACGGCGGTTAAGTACTTAGGAATAAAGTTAAGACATAAGAAGGAAATGATTGCCTATTTAAAAAGGAAAGGCTTTGCTGATAATGTTATTGCGGATTGTATTGAAAGGTTGGAAAAACAAAATTATTTGAATGAAGAGGTATATGTTAAGGCCTTTGTAAATGATTGCCTTAATTTAACTAATTATGGACCGATTAAGATTAAACAAAAGTTAGAGGTTATCGGAGTTGATAGTGATTTAGTTACGAAATATTTAGATAAAGTATCACCAGATATATGGTTAGAGAGGTTAGATAACTTAATTGATAAAAAGATTAACTTGTATAAGTCGCTCAGTCAGAATAAAACGAAGGAAAAGATTTATCAAAATTGTTTTAATGAAGGATATTATAAAGAAGATATTGGAAATATTTTAGAAACGAAAGAGATCACTAGTGATTTAAAAGGATTAGAAAAAGAGTATAATCGGTTGAGAAAAAAACTGGAAAATAAATATCAAAATGGGGAATTGGCTTATCAGGTTAAAGGAAGGCTTTTAAAGAAAGGTTATTCAATAGCTGATATAGAGGAATTTTTAGCCAATAAAAAAGGAGACAATTAAAGTCTCTTTTTGGTTGTATTAATTGTTGCTACTACTTTGAGTTAAAGCAGCTTGAATATATTTAGCATATTGGTTTTGTAATTCACTATCGATAATATCAACACCGGCTTCTTTACGCATGTTTTGTAAAGCTTTAACTGAAATCGTTCCATCATTACTTAATAATTCATTAGCAAGTTTTTCAATGATAGAATCTTTAACTTCATCTAAACTAGCTTTTTCTTTACTATCTTCCCGATAAATTACATGATAACCAAGTTCAGTAGTTATTACGGTAGTTGAGAATTCACCATTTTTAAGCTCAGTTGCAGCTTTTAGTAATTCATCATATTTGCTTGATAAAGTACCATCATTAATATAACCTAAGCTTCCACCTTCATTTTTAGTAGATTCATCTTCGCTATTTTCACTAGCTAACTTTGTGAAAGTTTCCTTAACATTATCGCTTTTCTTTAGTTCTTCAATAATTTCATTAACTTTATTTTTCGCTTCATCTTCGGCGGCTTTCTTTTCTTCATCAGTAGCATCATCACTAGCTTTAGATGTAATTAAGATATGATTAACTAAAATATCACCATAAACTTTGTCATCATAATATTTTTGAATTTCTTTATCAGTTATTTGGGCTTTAGCATAATCTTCAATAGCTTCGTTTTGGAAATAGTTTAAATATACATAATCTTTAAAAGCATCGATAGTTTGGTAACCATATTGATATTGAATTAAGCTAAGTAATTGATCACCATAAGTTTCTTCATAACTTTTGATTAAAGAATCAGCATATTTATTAGCTTCATCGATTAAATCACTATATTTACTTTCTAAGATTTTTTTATCGATCATGTTAATTAAAGAACTAAGGGCATAATTATTTTTAACATTATTATATAAATCATTAATGCTTATTTTTTCGCCATTTTCAAATGTAACAACGGCTTCTTCACCATTTTCTAAAGTGGGAATAGTTTTACCACAACCACAGGCCATAAGTGTACATAAACCAAGTACTATAAATTTTCTTTTCATAAATTCCTCCTCGTATAAACAATTAATATTATAGCAATATATCTTAGAAAATACAATATGACATGTAAATTTACAAGTATTTATGAAGTTTTAAAAGAAAAAGATTAGCCTAGCACTCTTTAGAATTTTTTCCATACAATATAAGTGAAAAGACAAATAAAGGAGGAATGATTTATGAATAATTGTGGATGTAATAGTTTAGGACCAGCTATCATACTTGTATTATTTATCTTACTTATAATCATCGTAGGAGCTTTCATTTAGTCTTTTATCGGATAAAGGAGGTGTCCATTTAAATGTGTTGTACTGGCTCTAATAATTCTAATAATAACTCTGCGGCTTTTAGTAGTGCATTTATAATTTTAATATTATTTATTTTATTAGCCATAATTTTAGGTGGAGTTATCTTGGTTTAAAAGGAGGATGTGCCTTCTTTTTTTTGGAAAAGTTTTGGAAGGTAAAGAGATATTGTTTTGCCAGTAAATGGGGAACAAATAGTTATAATTGCTAAAAAATAGGGAGTATCGATAGTTTTTAAGCTTATTGAATGTAAAAAGTGTTGAAGATGTAAGTAAGTATGTGTTAGAATGAATATAGGTAAAGAAATTTACATAAAATAAAAAAGGGAAGAGCTTAACTGACCATGTTGAGCACTTGCCATTATGTTGTGCAAGCGCTTGTATCATGATGCAAATTATGAATGAGCGCTTTTATTTTAGCTTAATTCTTATTTATAAATAATTAGTAAAATGATGATAAGACGTAAGTCAGCCCCTTTCTTTCTATTTAAAAAGAGGCAAGTACTCAAATAGTTAAGATTCCCAAAGACAGAATAGCATAAGTGAGAGAATAAGTCTAATTACAGAAATTGAAAATTTGAAGCATTTTGGTTACAAATTTGGGAAATCTGTTAATCAAATTTTAAAAATTGGAAAGAAAAAATAATAAAAAAATATAAAATTTAAACAATCCAAAAAGTATTCGACAAATTTCTTTTTTCTTCTATGTTATATTATAAATGTAAAGAAAATACCATATAGATATTGTAATTAAAAGTAATTCAAATTATAATAAAGGTATGAAAAATAGAAGGAGAGATAAAATATGGAATTGAAAAAATTCAAGAAAAACAATAAATATAAGAAGACTCTCCTCGCTCTAGGCATAGCAACAATGTGTCTGGGGGGGGGGTATATTGTTAAATAAGAGTTATGCCTTATATGAAACAAAGAAAGATTACAATGTAATC
>CANQGB010000054.1 GCA_947600335.1 uncultured Bacilli bacterium
TCCTTATGGAAAAGTGGCGATTTATATAAACAAATAGAAGATGGAACATTCGCGGATATCTATGTTGGTGATTATATTTTAAGTTCTAAAACAGCAACAGTCGAAGGTAAATCTCGACCAGTTGTTTGGCTAATAGCTGATCTAGATAATTATTTTAGTATGGGACATAGTGGAGAAGAAATGCTAACTAAACATCATGTAACCATAATTCCAGCGGGGCTATTAGGTAATGCTCCAATGAATGATACAGCTACAACCTCTGGAGGTTATATGGGAAGTAAAATGTATAAAACTACTCTACCAAAAATGTTAACTGATTATATTACTCCGGATTTTGGAACACATGTAATTGAATATAATACCTTTGCAACAAATGTTGTTACAAATGGCATTGCGACTGGCTATGATGTGGCAGATAGAAAATTAGATTTAATGAGTGAGATAAATGTCTACGGAACTACCGTATGGAGTAGTAGTGGTTTAGATGTTACTGTAGATTGCATGCAATATGCGATATTCCAATTAAAACCAGAATTAATTCATCAAGATTTAGATGGTAATTCTTTATGGTATTGGTTGAAGGCAGTAGAAAATGATCAATGGTTTGCAGCTATAGATGGTTTAGGTGCTGGGCATCAACCTGCTACATCTGCTGCAGGAGTACGTCCAAGATTTTTAATAGGTTAATTAAAAAAAGTGAAGAATGTTTAACTATTCCTTCACTTTTTTCTTAGTTTTTTTCATATCCTTCTTTTGTTCTATAAGCAATTCTTTAATTTCTTTTAAAACGCTTAACTCTGTTTCAGTAATAACTATTTCTTCTTTTGGTTCTTCTTTCTTATGCCCAATTTTTGATAATTCGTTAATTAACTTAACAAAAATAAATACACAAAAAGCTACGATTAAAAAATCAATAACATTTTGAATAAACATCCCATAGTTAATCGTGGCATCCTTAAATTTTAAAGATAGAGAACTAAAATCAATACCACCTAAAATTATTCCAATTATGGGCATTAAGATATCATCTACTAAAGAAGAAACGATTTTACCAAAAGCACTACCGACAATAACACCGACAGCTAAGTCAACAACATTGCCGCGCGAAATAAATTGTTTAAACTCTTTTATCATTAAAATACCTCCGTTGCTTAAGATTATACCAAATAAAACTTGAGTTTTAAACCTAAGTTTTATATAATTATTAATAGATAATAAAGGAAGAGTAATATGAGGAAGATTATAGCTAGTTTAGATATTGGAACAAATACAATAAAGTTAATAGTTGGTGAAATGATAAAAGAAAAACTAAATGTACTAACGTTAGCTGAGTCTCCAAGCAAAGGAGTCAACAATGGTAAAATTATTAATCTCGATTTACTTGTTCCAATTATTAAAAATACTTTAAAAAAAGCTGAAGATATTCTCGATTTAAAGATACGAAAATTAATTATTACTGTGCCTAGCAATGATGCTCAATTCTTAATGAGTGATGGTTATACCACAATTACCAATGAAGAAAAAATGGTTAAAGGCGTAGATATCATTCGGGCCATGCAAGCTTCAGTTTATAATAAAATTCCCAGAGATTTAGAAATTGTCAATATTATTCCAGCTAGTTTTAAATTAGATGAAGAAATTATTAAAAATCCTTTAAATCAAACCGGTGAAAAATTAAGTGTTAAAACAGTAATGACTTTAATTCCGAAAAAAAATATATATCCACTTATCCAATGCCTTGAAAAAATAGGCCTTGAAGTAATTGATATTTCTTTAACTTCGATTGGTGATTATCATAACTTAAAAAATGATAAATTGAATGCTAAAATTGGGGCGATAATTAATATTGGGGCCGGCACGACAACTATTTCTATCTTTAATAAAGGGGTATTAACTAATACAAAAGTTTTAGCCTTAGGTGGTATTAATATCGACAATGATTTATCTTATATCTATAACTTAGATAGACAAGAAGCAAAGAATTTAAAAGAAACATTTTGTATGGCTAATGTCAGAATGGCGCAAGCCAGTACCAAAGAAACTATCTTAAATAAAAATAACGAAAAGATAGAAATTAATCAATATGAAGCTAGTGAAATAGTCAGTAGTCGAATTGAAGAAATCTTAAATCTTGCAAAAAAAGAAATTAATCACTTAACAAAAAAGGAAATACATTATATAATAGTTACAGGTGGCATAAGCGAGATGCCCGATTTTGAACTATCTTTAGAAAATGTTTTTGGTAAGAATGCACGCTTAGCCAAGACTTATGAAATTGGAGCAAGAAATAATAAATATAGTTCAGGCTTAGGTCTCATTAAATATTATAATGAAAAAGCTAAATTAAAAGGAAAAGAATTTTCGATATTTAGTTTAGAAGAGCAAGATGATTTAAGTAATAAACATAAAAAAGTAAATGTATCAGATAATTCAATTTTAGGTAAATTATTTGGATATTTTTTTGATAATTAAGGAGAGTGTGTGATGAACGGATTAAAAATTGACCCGATTGCAAAAATAAAAGTATTTGGTGTTGGTGGCGGTGGCTGTAATGCCGTTAATAGGATGATTGATGAAGGTGTACAAGGTGTTGAGTTCTATGTAGTTAATACAGATTTACAAGTGCTTAATGCTTCGCATGCCAAAAATAAAATTCAAATTGGTGAAAATATTACTGGCGGAAGAGGAGCTGGTTCGAATCCTGAAGTTGGTCGAGAAGCAGCTTTAGAAAGTAAACAAGAAATTGAAGAAGCAATTAAAGGCGCTGATATGGTTTTCATTGCTTGTGGTCTAGGTGGTGGAACTGGTACTGGTGCAGCTCCAATTATTGCGGAAATTGCTCAAGAGTTAGGGGCTTTAACAGTTGGTATTGTTACTAAACCTTTTAGATTTGAAGGTAAAAGAAGAATGGAATATGCCTTAGTAGGTTTAGAAGAATTAAAAAAACATGTTGATACTTTAATTATCATTCCAAATGATAGATTAAGAGATATAATTGATAAAACAACTAGTTTCCAAGATGCCTTTAAAGAAGTTGATAATGTCTTACATCGTGGAGTTCAATCTATTTCGGATTTAATTGCCGTAACTGGAATAATTAACCTAGACTTTGCCGATGTTAAAACCGTTATGGAAAAAAGCGGTACAGCTTTAATCGGAATTGGTATGGGTGTTGGGGAAAATAGAGCAGTCGATGCGGCTGAGCAAGCTGTATCAAGTGCCCTTTTAGAAACGACTATCGAAGGAGCAACTGATGCTATTATTAATATTACTGGAGGAGACTCATTAACTTTATTTGAAATTGAAGATGCCGTTGAAACTGTTAGAGCGGCAGCGAATAGTGATATTAATATAATCTTTGGGGCTATTCCAAATTCCAATTTAAGTGATGAAGTAATCGTTACTGTTATTGCGACTGGTTTTGATGGTAAAGACAACGAAGAAGTGGAAGAAGAGATTGAAGAACCAGTTAGTTACGAAGAAAGAATGCCTAAAAGAAGACCTCGTGAAGAAGATGATGATTTGGAATTAGATATTCCAGCTTTCCTAAGAGGTCGAAATGATTTATAAAAAATAAGACTGTTGTTGCAAAACAATAGTTTTTTTAGGCTAAATTTTAACATTACCAAAAAACTTAAATCAATCAATTAATTTGACATAATTTTAAGTTCTTTTTTTTTACAATAAATTTGGGTGACAAAGATGACTATTTATTTAGAATTAATCTTAGGTATTAATTTTTATTTAGATTTGTTAATTTTAATGACCACTAGTATCGTGCTAAAACGCCACAGTAGTTTTAAAAGAATTCTAGGTGGAGCCTTAGTTGGAACCTTAACCATGGTTATTTTAGTTATTCCCCTAAATCAAATCGAATTATTGCTATATAAAATCGTTGTAGGTCTTGTGATGAATTTAGTTGCCTTTGGTTATAAGAATTTAAAATACGTAATTAGCAATATCAGTTATTTTTTAATGATAGGCATTATTTTAGGTGGTTTTTTATACTATTTAAATTTAGAATTTAGATATACTAGTTTGGGTACTTTTTTCACTAATCATGGCTGGAATTTAAATCTTATTTTCATTTTTCTTTTAACCCCGATTATTTTAATTTTATATATTCGCCAAGCCCAAAATTTTAAAGCCGAGTTTAATTTATTTTATCCCGTTAAAATTATATTTAAAGATGGCAAAGTTTTAGAAATAAATGGCTTTTTAGATACAGGTAATAAACTCATTGACCCAGTTACCAATAAACCGATAATTATGCTCGAAAAAGGTCTCATCGATATTAATCAATACCAATTTATGTATGTTCCTTTTAATAGTCTCAACAATCACAATTTAATTAAATGTTTAAAACCCCAAGAAATTATAATCAACAATAAAAAATATTTTAACTACTTAATTGGCATAAGTGACAAAAAATTTAATATGAATGGAGTAGAATGTATTTTAAATAATAAGTTATTGGAGGAGATATAATGATAAAAAAAATACTTATTTGGTTAAAACAGAAGTATGCTAATATGTTTTTTGTGGGTAGTACCGATAAACTTCCCCCACCACTTAGTAAAGAAGAGGAACTTTCTTACTTAATCAAAGCCCAAAATGGGGATGAAGAAGCCCGAAATAAATTGATTGAACATAATTTACGGTTAGTTGTTTTTCTGGCTAAAAAGTATGAAGGAACGGGTTACGATATTGAAGACTTAGTTAGTATTGGTTCCATCGGTTTAATCAAAGGCATTAATACTTATAAAATTGATAAAAATATTAAATTAGCGACTTATGCTTCTAGATGTATTGCCAATGAAATATTAATGTTCCTGCGAAAAAACAAAAAACGTAAAAGCGAAATATCTTTTGAAGATGCCTTAAATTATGACAATGAAGGAAATGAGTTGCATTTAGAAGATATCTTAGGAACCGATTGTGATATAGTCATCAAAGAATTTGAAAATGAAATGGATAAAAAATTATTAGAAACGGAGATTAATAAATTAAATAAGCGAGATAAACAAATTATGATTTTAAGATATGGCTTAAATAATACCAAAGAATATACCCAAAAAGAAGTGGCTGAAATCTTGGGAATTAGCCAATCTTATATTTCACGCATTGAGAAAAAAGTTATTAAAAATTTAAAAAGTTTATTAAAAGTTTAGGCTTGTGAATAAAAAAACTCTTTATTAACCAATATGAGGTTGAAAGGAGTTTTTTTAATTGAGTAAATATAAAGTAGATATCACAAATTTAAATACGAATAATATCAAAGTATTAAAGCAAGATGAGATGGTGGAATTGTTTAGAAAGTATCAAGCTGGAGATATGGAGGCGAAAGAAGAATTAATTAATGGTAATTTAAAATTAGTTTTGAGTATTTTAAAAAGATTTAATAAAGAAAAATATAATTTAGATGATTTATTTCAAGTGGGAGTAATTGGTTTAATCAAAGCTATCGATAATTTTGATTTGTCGTATAATTTAAAACTATCAACTTATGCTTGTCCTTTGATAATTGGCGAGATTAAAAGATATATCCGCGATAATACAGCTATTCGGGTTAGTCGGAGCATTAAAGATTTAGCGTATAGTATTTTACGATATAAAGATGAATATAGTCTCAAATATAATAAAGAACCAAGTAATGCGGAAATTGCTTCGAGTTTAGGAATCGAAGAATATCAAATAAATTTTGCTTTAGATAGTTTAAGAGAACCGGTAAGTATTTATGAACCCATTTATAATGATGGGGGAGATACCATTTATTTACTAGACCAAATTGCTGATAAAAAAGAAAGTAATCAAGATAAAGATATGTTAATATCTGTCCGAAAAGCCATTTCGAAATTAAAGAAACGCGAAAAAGATATTTTATTGGAACGATTTATTATTGGTAAAACTCAAATGGAAATTGCGGAAGCTTTAGGGATTAGTCAGGCCCAAGTTTCACGGATTGAAAAGAATGCGATTAATAATGTCAAAAAATTGATTAAATAAGATAGTCATTAATATCGGGATAATCTAAGATAGTTATATGGCGATTTTGGCGCGTAATGATGTTTTCTTCTTCCATTTTTTTTAATTCCCGCATTAAAGCACTCCGGTCAACACAAAGATAGTCGGCGATTTCACTTAAGGAATAAGGCAAGGTAAAACTATTTTGGTTTGTTTCGGCAAGACAAAGAGTACAGAAAGTTAAGAAACGACCGCGGATAGTCCGGCAACTTAAAATGCTTATCTTTTCGTTTAAAGTGACAAAGTTATCAGTTAAAAGATTTAAGATTTCACTAACCATTAAACTATGATTAGGACAATTCATGGGACATTTTTTAAAAATTTGGGGGTAGTCGATAAAAAGAATCTCGGTATCAGTTTTACTGACAACATATACACTGTCTAAAGAAAAACAAGAAAAAGCATCACTAAAAATACTACCTACATCGAGTTTTTTGGTAACAATAATATTTCCCTCAATCGTATTGCGGACCACATCGGCTTTTCCCGATATAACTAAGCCTAAAGTCTTTTGCCTTAGGCCAAAACTCGTGATATATTCCCCAGCTTTAAATTTAGCCATCCGAGAATTGACACAGCTTGACATGACTTTGAATTGTAAATCATTGATTTTTTTTGGGCTTAAATTCTGCATATTTTAGGACCTCTTTTTTGTCTACTTAAAAAAATTATAACAAAAAAAATGTTTTGTTGCAATTGCAACAGAAATAACAAAATAGAAAATAATAGAAATGATTACTGATACAAAACTTTTTTGAGTTTAGGTAAAAAAAATACTTGACATAAAAAAAGATGAAAATGTAAAAACTTTTTCATCTTTTTTAAATAAAAATAAGGAAAACTTCCATTTTGTTTAGTATAATAAAATTGTAAAATAA
>CANQGB010000055.1 GCA_947600335.1 uncultured Bacilli bacterium
AATAATACGATTAAGTTTATATATTAACTTTTCATTATCGGATAAAATTTGCTGATATGTAATAACACCACGCAACGTACTTGTTTGGACCGTTGGGGCGACAAAACGATTGGAAGAATAGGTAGTAGAACTAACAACGACGTCATCAACACCAGAAAAAAAGTCGATATCACCAGGAGAGGGAATATGAATTCGAATATATTTAGGCTCAAAAGTTAAAGAACCAGCCTCAACAACAACAGAACCAGAACCAACAACATTCAAGGGATAAGATAGAACATCAGAATAGGGATAGCAAAAAGACGAAAGATTATTGTTAGCATATTCGCCGGTAAAACCATCAGAAAAAGAAATAATGTTATCAACCAAAGAAACTTCAATACTAGAAAAAGATACCGACTGAGAAATGACATCCGAGCCAATATCATATTTAGAATTAGACGTAAAAGGCAATTTTGTGCCATCGTCAACCATTATAAAATAAGAGGACAACAAATTAATGCCAGAATCAAAGTTGAAAAAATCAGAAAAATCTAAACGAAAAGAAGAAGAAAAGTCAAGAGAAGAAAAATCAACGGGGATATAATAATCCACAAAATAAGAAGAATCTACAGTACAACCAACAACACCAGAATATTTATTAATAGCCCTCCAAATCATAAAAGGAATCTGAGAAAAATCACCATTATGTGTGGCAGCCAACTGTGGAGAAGAACCATAAGACAGATAGGGAATAGTAAAATAGTCGACAGCAGACAAACCATTAAAAGGAGTCCAAGACGGCGAAGAAAAATTAAAACCACCATAAGAGAGCCCGGGATAATAATTACCAGCAAAAGAAACACGTTGAGTAGATTTAATGGTATTTCTTTGAAGAACTAAAGTCATCGGACCAAAAAACACGGGAACACTCAAAAAATCCCGATTATCGAAATCATACAAAACAATAGGAGAAGTTACATCATCACCACCAGACGGGGAAGAAGACTCAACAGGAGCAGGGGAGGGGCTAGCGGCGGCGGCAAATGCTGGGCAACAGGCAACCGACAACAGCAAAACCACCGCCAAACCAGCCGAAATTAGTCGCCTATACATAGCCGCCGCCTTATCTGTTACTCTTTAGCAGCAGGGCGAAGGGCGTTAACGTAATAACCGACACCAGAAGCTGAGCGGGCTTGGATAACGTCAACAAAGAGACCGGTTCCAAGGCGTCCGCCGGCATGGAAATACTCATCCCTAACGTTTGCGCCAATCCAAAGGCGGTCTACCTGGTCGCCGTTATAATCGCCTTCGGGTACTTTGCGCATAACGGACAGTTCGACTCCGGAGATATCTTTACCGGCTTTGTTGGTATAGTGCACATTCTTAAAACCCAAAATTTTACAAATCATATAATAAACCTCCAAAATATAATATATTAAGCATCGGCGGGCGAGTCGTCATACTCGTCGCCGTTTTGCTCATCGAAATGAAGTTCGGCATCTTCCGACGATTCGGATTTGTGCTCTTTCGCGATTTTAGCCGCCTCCTCGGCTACTTGCAACGCGACAGAATGACGGGCATCAGCTAAAGTCTTCTCCCAAACTGTGGCATAGTTATTGAGTTTAGCAGCGGCATCTGCTACCTTTTTCGCCGTTGCATCTTGGGTATTACCAACTACACACTGCATCCATAGACCACGGGCATAAGTTACGCCGGCGATATCACCACGAGCGAGAACAAAGGGATTGACCATATAAGTACCCTGTACAGCATGCGGATACATCCGAATATATTGTCTTCCATCAAGCCCACAATCGACTAGAGACTTCACCGGACAAACAATGCCAACATTTACAAGGTCAGTCACCATATGATAAAAACGAGAAGGCGATACGCCGAAATCATCCAAAGCATCTGGCAAAATATCAGACACTTTAAAAGAGTTTGGACATACACTACGGCGAAATTTGTCCTGTTTCTTGGGATCATCGCAATAAGATACCCATTCGCCGACAAGAGACAACATAGAAAAAACTACACCAGAATTAGGCAATCTACGAAGAGCACGCCCGGACTGAAAAAACAATCCATAATAGTCGCCAAGGCCGGGAGCTTTAGCCTTAACCTCATACGCAACAAGATTCAAACCGTCAAAACCGTTGCGAACCACAAGAGTTGTAGAAGGATCACGCATAAAAATAACCACCTTTAACAAATAACAGACGGTAAACCAAACTCAACAAAACTTTCATTTTGTTAAGAAATTGTATATATTCCAATCCATACCGCTTCGAAAAGCGGCACAGCGGGGAGGAGGATTTACATCGCTTGCAATCGAAGAAAATCACTCCCCGCCGGGATGGTTTACCGCGTGACCGTCGTCACTGTTTGTATTATACCCCGCAGAATTTAAATTATCACGAATTCTCAAAAAATTTTTCGAAATTCGAGAATTTTTTTTTGCGAAAATCGAAAGTTTTCGAAAATCCAACTTTTCACCCAATTTTACTATATAATATATAATATTAGAGTTTGACTTGCGCGCTTTTATTTTTGGCGCGCTTGCCGTTGGCAACTCTATCTCATGATACTTGACAAAATCACGAGAAGGCATAGAACAAGAATCGAAATATTTAAAATATTTAGGCATAAAATACACACGCCAAGAAAAAATGCTAGAAAATTCCAATTTGTCCGTTATTTTACTTTCAGAATCACCAACTGGTTCGGTTAGTGTAACCCGTTTTTCAATTGGACGACTCAAAGACAGAAAACCAAACAAACACGTTTGTAATATCATAGAATCAACACAATCACGAACCTTCTTGTCTACGTCATAGCTTTGTGAATTTATAAATATTTTTACCTTCATTTTTCGCGCATATTTGAAAAAATCACGCAAACCGGGCGGAAATGTCTTGTATTGCCGGTTGTCCATTGTCACACCAACCTCATCGAGAAAAAGAACAGAATTCGGCTCCGGACGAAATAGAGCTAAATCGGACAAACTAACAACACGAACACCAGGAATCATGACATCGGGCATGTCAGTATATATATGCCATCCCATTTTCTGATATTTGAGCATTTCTTTAACCATCAGGCAACTTTTTCCGGCTCCTTTTTTGCCAAAGATAAACGTTGTAGTATACGGGTTTTGACATTTTAAACCGTAATATTGAAAAAAAATAAATAAAGTTAAAAAACAAAATAAAAGAACCGGATTGAGCGACTGGCGAAAAAGAAAAGCACAAAAAGCAGAAACACATACAAGCAAAAGGGGCAAATATTCAAATTTAATTTTTCGCAAAAGGACAGAAAAAACAACAATAAAAAAGAAGAGAACAGCAACAAAATAAAGAATATTATTGAGCACAATAAAAACCCTCCTAAAAATATATATTTTTAAGCTACAAAACATTCCATTGCAGCGCCAAGGGCGGCTCCCCCCGGTACGGGGGGCGGGGGGGGGGTGCTCCCCCTTTTCAAGGGGGCTGGGAGGTTAACAAAATCACAAGTATGCTATTATTTAGCATAGTCTTTGCTAGAAGATGCAGGTTAACTTTGCTGTTATTTAGCATACTTGGGAACTAAAAATCCTTATATATCAATAGGTTAAAGCCTCAAGCTCTGCTATGCTATGATATATATATATATATAGTAGTTTACCCAGAAGTAAAAAAGAAAAAAAAGCAAACAAAGAACAAGAGAAACAGAAGAAAAGGGGGGAAGCCCTAAAAGGACAACCCCCCAAAGAGTAGCCATTACAGGCTAATGAGACGCCGAATGATGCCGATGCCGAGGCCAACAAAGCCGGTGAGCACAAACAGCAGCAGAAGCGGATTGCTGGTGATCATGGACACATACTGACCAGTCCACTGAACAGCAGCATTCACGAGCGTAGTAACAGGAGCGATGATTTCGGAAATTTCCATAGCTTGGCAACCTCCTTTCCGATAGATGCTGAACCAATCCAAAGCAACGCCCCAAGGGGCTATATATTACAACGTCACCGACGGAACAAAGGACGAACCACCACAGCAACGATGCAACCAAGGAAAAACAAGCCGACAAAGTAACAAATAGGCTCGCTCATGAGCAGCGCCGGCAACTGCTCAACAAACCAAAGCGAAAAGGTCTTAACGGCGTCCAAATATAGCACCTCCCAAACGGAACAAGCACCAAATGCAAACAACAATGAGAACAGCCGCTAACACCCAAGGCATAGAGGGAACAAACAGCGAGAAGCCAACGACACTATACACGGCGCCAACTTCAGCGCCCAACATATCGCAAAGAGCAGACACAATACCCGGGGCGGGGTCTTTAATCGTTACAGGAGTAATAGTAACAGCAGGAGCAGAAGAAGATATATTATAATCGCAACCACCAGAAGAAGGCACATCGGGCGGATTAGTTACCGGCGGTTCAGGGTCTTCTGGCTCTTCTGCAAAATTCATGGTAACAACAAAATTCAATGAATCATCAACGGAAGAATCCTCCTTATAATCATACAAAGACGCCGGGAAGCAAGGAAGCAGAAATTTATTCACGGCTGCTGTTTTTTCCGTCCATTTTGCACCAGTAAAATCTACTACTGTATACATATTGTAAGGTTTAGAAGTATAGCTACCATAAAATTGATTAGTACAATAATAGAAAAAACCAAAACGCACAATACTACCGCTCGACTCTTTGCGAGCCAAAAAAGTAGGCAAAGGCAACCCATCAACAGTAGACAACAACTCCAAAGAATTACCATCACTAGACGGTATCAGGCCGGTAAACGTACCCAATTTTGTGAACGATTGAGGATACAACCCAGAATCATCAAGAGTAAACAAACCAAAAGAAACACCATTGTAACTATAGGAATCAATAAAATTGGGGTTTTCTGAATAATCTTCAGAGCCGGAAGAATCATACTCGTTGTCTTTAATAACGACAACCCGCTCGTTACCATTACCAGAAGCAGTAAAAAATTGGGAAGGGCGCTCTGAACCTTTAGACATTACAGCAAAACGAGCTTCGGCGGAATCATTTACAAGCTGGGATGTATTATATAAAGAAATAGAGGCATTCTGGTAGTTAGAATCCTGCAAATAATACATAAGCGAAGCCGAATCGCTATCGTCAAGAAGACAAGCAAAGGGCATAGAATACGACCCATTACCCAAATCATTTGCGGAATTAGAGCCAGCACCTAAAGACATATACCGCCAAACATAGGAAGAAGAAGGTATATCCCAATCAGACGGGAAAAGGGGAACAACTTGACCGTCTGAAACCATACCCGGAACCAAGTACTCGACACCAGAAAAACCTTGAACATACGCAGAATAGGGGTAATAGGTCACTTGTTGGGAATGTGTCCCTGTATATGTCATATGACTGTTACCGTATCGATGGCCGTCCACAACAGTCTGATAATTTGGAAAAAACATAGAACGAGGGAATTTGGCCTTAAGAGTACGAACAACATGGTCATCAGTAGGCGAAGTGGTAGTCTGCACAGCAAACGCCGGAACAGCTAAAACAAACATAAGCAAAAAGGAGCAAAAAAACGCAAACAAACGGCGAGGCAATATGAACACCTCCAACAATCAAAATAGCTTGGTTTGGCGACCGCCCCAATCATCATGAAGACGGCGGGCATCGTGCACCTTATCACTAAAGGCCGAAGTCGTAGCAGTACCAAGGAAAGCAAACACAAAGCGCAACGCTATGGATAACAGCCAAGCGGCAAGAAAAACGCCTAAAATCGGAACAGATGTACCGGGAATGCATACCGACATTAGAGCACTCCAAAGAGACGATATACACTGAAACACAAACTCAAAAGCCGAGGTTTCGGCACCTGGTATATTAGCAATATCAGCCGGCATATTATCACCTCACAAACGGAATGAGGTCAAGAACAAAAGACCAAACCCTAAAAGCTAGCATAACAAGAACGACAACAAAAAGAGAAGCGATAATAGGCGCCAGGGGCCCCAAAATGGAAAAACACTCAAACAGTAGCGCAAAGATACGACCCATTAAATTAGCCTCCCATCATGTCGCTATACTGCAGGAAAAAGAGCACCACAAAACGCAAGAAGGACACGGCGAAACCAACAGTAAAGAGGGCAACAACCGGAGCCGGAATGCATGAAAAACAATAAGCCAAAAAGGACAAGCCGGAACCTATAGCCGAAGCCTCAAACATTAGGCGTCACCTCCTATCCTATAGGTACGGGCGAAGTATCAGGTTCTACACTGTACACCAGACCAAGGGAATTATACACAAAATCCGCCGAATTATCAGACCAGCCGAACCAGTCGAAAACGTATGAAAAGCCGCCACCAATAAACGAGGCAATTTGACCGAAAACGCCAAACAGTCCAAGAGGAGCCGAAGCCGGCGGCTTAGCATCCTGCAGCTGGTCTGTGCTATTTTGTAGTGCCTCGGACTCATCAGCTAAAGAGCCGGAGTCACCGCCGCCGGCATCGCCAAGAAGGGCGGTTATACCGTCAAGACGGCTCAAAACGGACGAGAAGAAATTATTGGCATTTTTGAAAAAAGAATTGAACATATTGCCCAAATCGTCAAGTTTTTGCGAAATATTGAATAATAGGTCTTTGCATTGGCAACCGGCATTCTGCTCTAATAATTCAATAATACGATTAAGTTTATATATTAACTTTTCATTATCGGATAAAATTTGCTGATATGTAATAACACCACGCAACG
>CANQGB010000056.1 GCA_947600335.1 uncultured Bacilli bacterium
TGTACAACAATTAAAAAACGAGCTAACCCTTTAATTACTTGGGCTGGCTCGTTTTTACTGTCAAAGTCAAGTTATAACATGGATTATCATTTTTTGATATAATTAAATAGGTGATAAAAGTGGAGTTAAAAACTATTCCTGTTGGCTATTTAGCCGCTAATTGTTATCTTTTAATTCAAGATAAAGAATGTATAATAATTGACCCCGGTGCTGAAAAAGAAAAAATTGTTCCCTATTTAGAGGGATTAAAAGTTGTAGGCCTTTTAGTAACTCATCACCATTTTGACCATGTTGGAGAATTAAATTATTTCATCGAAAATTATCATCTTCAAATTAATTCAAACATTCCTAATTTTTCTTATGAAACTATAAAAACTCCCGGTCATTCTAAAGATTCTTTAACTTTTTATTTTCCTAAATATAATATAATGTTTACCGGTGATTTTTTATTTAATGGCACTATTGGTCGGATGGATTTACCTACTGGCAATGAAGAAGATATGCAAAATAGTTTAAAAATAATTGCTAAATATGATGATAATATCACAATTTATCCCGGTCATGGTAATGCTTCTACTTTAGGCACTGAAAAAGCAAGATTTAAATATTATTTTTAAGATTGCAAAAGAAAAAGGCCATAATTGAAACGGACCTTTTTTATATTATTATATTTCTCAAATTAAACATCATAATTTAATGGTATTTCCATTTTTTTTATAGGTTGTTGTAATAAAAATTCAATAATATTTACTTCTTTATTATTAATCATCTTTTCTAATTGTTCTAATTCCTCATCATTATACTCTAATAACACGTCAGCTATATAATCTTGAATAATACTAAGTTCATCATCAGCAATTTCAAAATAAGTTTTTCCTGAATAATTTTTTAAAACTCCTTTATAATTAAAACATAAATCAATATACTTATCATCTTCATCTTTTTTAAAAATATTATCGAATAATTCTCGTTTTCTACCTTTTAATGCACATGTAGCTCTTAGCAATGACATATTATCGCCTCCTTTAAAATTGTACCAAATCTAAAAATATAATCAAAGCAGTTTATATCTAAATGTAAACCAAATAACTAATTTATTTGTTTATTAATTAGCTTATGATAAAATTAATCTAGGAGGAATAACAATGCGTTTAGAGCAATTTAGGGAATTTAATGAAACAGGCAAAAGAATTTCTGATATTAATATAGGTAGTGAAATGGAAGCTGAAGCAGATAGAATAAATAAAATATTGGAAAGCCTTGATATTGATGAAAATTTAGGAAACAACAAAGAAAAAAGTAAAGAAATAAATCGTGAGGCCATTTATGGTATAGACCAAGAATGGATTAGAAAAGAAGAACCACGAGAAGTAAAAATAAAATATAATTCAAATCCTCAACCATTAAATTCTAATGCTAATATGGCTGAAGAAATGGAAACAGAAGCAGATAGAACAAATAAAATATTAGAAAGCACAGATACCACAGAAACTTTAGAAAACGAATTTGGCCTAAATCTTGATGAAATTATTGCTAACATCTATGGTGGAAATCAAGCAATTAATAAAAAAGAAGAACCAACAAATATCGAAAATAATAACCTATTAGCCGAAGAATATTCACTTACTATTAAAAACTTGGCTTTACAAAAAATCCGCAATGAATTGCTATTTGAAGAATTTTTAAATAATGCAATCCAAAAGTTAAATTTAAAGGGCATGAATCTTACTAGAGAGCAAGTTTTATTAGATGTGGAAATAGAAATCTTTAATACCAAAATGAATAGTGAAGAAAATACTATGCATAGATAAAAAAGTGAGGAACATTAAACCTCACTTTTAAAATGTTTTTTCAGAATAAGAATGACTATAATTTATTCTTTCATCAAATTCTACATAATTTAAATAAATAATTCGAATTAAATACCATTTACCCGTCGAAGGGTCACTCATAACTAAATGGTCACGCCCAGCTTCTTCAATTAATCCATCATAGACTTTATCTTTCCATTCAATCGAATCAGGATAAGAAACATAAGCCTTCGCTCTTTTTCCTTTATTAAGTCTTAAAATATTTTCAATATAACTTTGCTCTCCATCATTTAAACTACTAAAACTAACATTCCCAGGTGGAGTAACCATATTTACTTGTCGAAAACTTTCTTCATTACTTGCACCTGGAAAAGTAGGATTTTCATAATAACTACCGTTCATTAATTTCACCTCGCTTAATAATATGTAAAACTATTTTAAATTATTATTTATTTTAGTATAATAAACAAAAGGAGAATCAATCATGGACATCGACTTAAAAAAAATTAAAGAACAAGTATTAAACCAAAATTTAATTTCACGTTATCTAGTTTTAATTTTAGGTGCAACTTTATTAGCTATAAACTATAATTTATTTCTTTTACCTAATAATTTAGTAATAGGTGGTACTAGTGGTTTATCTATAATTTTTAATAGACTATTTAATTGGAATCCATCAATCTTTTTAATTTTTAGTGGTATATTTTTATTAATTCTGTCTTTAATATTTTTAGGTATTCAAGAAACTAAAGTTACAATCGTGGGCGCCATTTTATACCCAGCCATGGTTTCCTTCACAGCCCCTCTGGCTAATAATCTTATCAAATACTTAGACTTTGACACTACAATCATTCCTGTTTTAATTGCCGGTGTCCTTTATGGAACGGCTAATGGCTTAATATTTAAAGTTGGTTTTAACACTGGTGGTGGCGATATTCTCATGAAAATTGTCAATAAGTATGCCAAAATCACTGAAGGAAAAGCTAACTTTGTAATTAATCTTATCATAATGTTATCTGGAGCCATCATCTTCGGTCCTAATAAATTTGTTTATTCTTTAATCGTAATATATTTAAATTCTCTAATTATTGACCGAATATTAATTGGCATTTCCGATAGTAAATTGTTTATAATATACACCAAAGAAATTGACAAAGTTAAAGAATATATTCTAAAAGATTTAAAAACGGGAGTAACTATTTTTGAAGCAACCGGCGGTTATTCCCAAGAAAAAAGTAATGTTTTAATGTGTGCTGTACCTAATCGTGATTATTACTTATTTAAAAAAGTAGTTCTTGAAATAGATTCTCGTGCTTTTTTTGTCATCAATGATTGCTATGAGGTTGCCGGTGGAGTTAAAAGGCGAAATTTACCATTTATTTAACTATCTATAAATGTTATAATGAAAATAGTACGAGGTGTGGTAGTAAATGAATTTAATCCAAATCAAAAATTGCTATAAAGTATATAATAATGGCGTAACTGCCATAGCTGATTTAAATTTAACAATCAAAAAAGGTGAATTTGTTTTTGTTATTGGCGCTAGTGGAAGTGGTAAATCTTCTTTAATCAAAATGCTTTATCGGGAAGAAAGACCAACCAATGGTAGTGTTATTGTCGGCGGTATCAATGTTGCTAAACTCCGGAACTCTAAAGTTTACAAACTAAGAAGAAAACTGGGCATAGTTTTTCAAGACTTTAAACTTTTACCTAAACTAACTGTTTACGAAAATGTCGCTTTTGCTCTAGAAGCCATTGGCATGAATAGTAAAGAAATAAGACCAAAAGTTTTAAAAGCCCTAGAAAGTGTTGGCTTAAAAGAAAAAGTAAGAAGTTTCCCTAATCAATTATCTGGTGGTGAACAACAAAGAGTATGTATTGCCCGGGCGATTGTTAATGAACCTAAATTGTTAATATGCGATGAACCAACTGGAAACTTAGACCCAGAAATATCTAAAGAAATAGTTAAAATACTAGATAAAATCAATAAAGAATTTGAAACAACTATCATCATGGCTACTCATGATAGGGAAATCGTTAATAAAATGAAAAAAAGAGTAATCTTACTCGAAGATGGAGTTCTAACTGGTGATTACTTGAAAGGAAGTTATAAAGCCCATGAAAGCAATTAGAATTGTAATCCGAGGTATTCGTGATGCCTTTAAAAGTGTTTTTCGGAATTTTAGTTTAACAACTGCCGCTATTACATGTAGCACTATAACCCTTATTCTAGTTGCCGTAGCGATGATTTTATCTTACAATGTTCAAAGCATAACTAAAGATTTAGAAAAAGAATTAACCATTATTGTTTACTTTAAAGAAGATAGAACTGAAGAACAAATTGCCGAATTAAAAACTAAATTATCCAATATGGAAAATGTTGAAACTTATGATTTCAAAGATAAAGAAACTTGGAAAAATGAATTAAAAGCCTATGATGAAACTTTTAATACTAGTTTAGATTATTTTACTGAGAATCCTTTACTCGACTCCATTGTTGTTAAAGTAAAAGATGTTACCCATTTAAAAGAAACAACCAATGAAATTAGAAAATACGAATATGTCGAAAGTGCTAGCTTTGGTGAGGAAGCCGTTTTAGAAAATGTTATCGGCGCCTTTAACATAATTGAAAAAATAACAGTTGTTATGGTTTTTGCCTTAGTAGTAGTTACGGCATTCTTAATTGGTAATACCATTAAATTAACCATCTTCTCTCGGCGAAATGAAATTGAAATTATGCGTTTAGTTGGAGCAAGTAATATATCAGTTAAGTTACCTTTTGTTTTTGAGGGCTTAGTATTAGGTATTCTTGGTAGTATTATTCCTATTTTAATTACAGTATATGGTTATGTCATCCTTTATGACCATTTCAATGGCTATATTTTCTTATCAATGATTAGATTAGTTAAACCATTCAACTTTATTATTTATGTATCCTTAATTGTTTTAGGATTAGGTAGTATCATAGGTATGATAGGTAGTTACTTAGCAGTTAGAAGGTATTTAAAAATATGATAAAAAAAGTACTTTTTAAAACTAATACTACATTAATCATTATTGCAGTTATATTTACTTATGTATGGGCACCACTTTCCGTAAGTGCCAAAGAAGCTGAAACTTTAGGCGAATTAAAACAACAATTAGCTGACTTAAAAAAAGAGCGAAGCAATAACGAAGCTCAACAAAAAGAAACTCAAGCTGAGATTAATGCTAAAAAACAAGCTATCGCCGCAGCTAATCAAGAAATAGCCGAAGCTGAAAATCAAATCGCCGAAGCTGAAAAAGAAATAGAAGAAACTAATCAAAAAATTGCAGATGTTGAAGAACAAACTAAAAATTCTTTAAGATTCTTACAACAAATGCAAAGTCAAAATGCTTATTTAGCTTTTATTTCTGAAGCAAATACCATGACGGATATGATTATGCGTATTAAAGCTATAGAACAAATCAATGATTTTAATCAAAGAAAATTAACCGAATTAGAAGAATTAATTCAAAAAAATGAACAATTAAAAGTTGATTTAAAAAAGAAACAACAAAATTTATCAGTTAAAATTGAAAATTACACCAAAACGATTGAGAGTTTATATGGCAATTTAGCCGAATATGATGAATTCGCTTTAGATATTAACACCCAAATCAAAACTCTTCAATCATCAGTTGATTCTTATGTTGCCTTATGTAGTAAGAGTACCAAAAGTTATTTAGGTGATGCAGAACTTTTATCTGATTGTGCCGATGTTCCCTATAATGCTGGCTGGTTAAAACCTTTAAATAGTGGTAGAGTAACAAGTCCTTGGGGATATCGGGTAGACCCTTTAACTGGAGCCCAATATAGTTTCCATAACGGAATTGATATCGGTGGTAATCCTGAAGGAACCAAAGTTCAAGCTGCTGCTGCTGGAGTAGTAGCGGGAATTGTTTGGCGTTATTCTTGCGGTGGTAATATGGTATATATTAATGTTACCGTTGGTGGTCAAAAATATACTACTTATTATTATCACTTATTAACCGTTAATGTTAGTGTCGGCCAAGTTGTTAATCAAAATACAATTATTGGAACTGTCGGAGGTTCTTCTACATCTAAGTCCCATGGTGGTTATGATGGCTGTACTACTGGTGCCCATTTACATTTTGGAGTTGAAAAAGGATATTATAGTTATGTTGTTAAAAATAATATTATCACTCCTCCAGGATTTCATAACGCTGTTGGTTATAAGTTTAGTTCTCGAACTGATTATTATGGATAATATAGACAAGCCTTTAAGTAGGCTTTCTTTTTTTGTAAAAATGTATTGAAGTTCAAAGTCGGTTTATGCTAAAATGAATACAGGTAAAGAAATTTACATAAAATAAAAAAGGGAAGAGCTTAACTGATCATGTTGAGCACTTGCCAATTTAGTTTGGTTAAAGCGCCTGTATCATGATGTAAATTATGTATGAGCGCTTTTATTTTGACTTAATTCTTATTTATGAAGGATTAACAAAATGATGATAAGAAGTAAGATTGTAATTAATAAATCTTTTTTTCTCATTGCATCAGCCCCTTTCTTTCTATTTAAAAAGAGGCAAGTACTCAAACAGTTAAGATTCCCAAAGACAGAATAGCATAAGTGAGAGAATAAGTCTAATTACAGAAATTGAAAATTTGAAAGTATTTCAGATACAAATTTGGGAAATCTGTTAAGCAAATTTTAAAAATTGGAAAGAAAAAATAATAAAAAAATATAAAATTTAAACAATCTAAAAAGTATTCGACAAAATACTTTTTTTCTATATGTTAAATTATAAATGTAAAGAAAGTACCATATAGATATTGTAATTAAGAATAATACAAACTTGCTAATAAAAATCAATAGTTTTTTTAAATTTTTTAAAATTTATTTATAACT
>CANQGB010000057.1 GCA_947600335.1 uncultured Bacilli bacterium
GTTCAAGTTTTCATGACTATGTGTGCCTTGAACAAAGTGAAAGGAATGTGTGGTTACAATGTAATCAAAGGAGAGGTCCCAGACTTTGGGTATGATGTCAAGTTAGCCATCATGGTGGATGGAACAAAACAAACGGATATGCCGACAAGTCCAGTAGGTAAAGATGGCAAATATTATGATGTCAAAGTAAGTTGTACAAGTAGTAAGACCACAGGCTTATGGGATTATAATGCTTGGAGGTTGAACTTAGATTACATAGAGAGTAATAGTAAATGTACATTAACTTTTACCTCTAGTATGTGATGATAATATTTTAAGCCACTTTCTTCAGCATATAAGGCTATTTTAGGTGATGCCCAAATGAATTCTGCTAATACAACTAATGGAGGTTATATTGGAAGTGATATGTATAAAAGTACTTTGAATACTATATTTACAACGAAAATTGAGCCAGATTTTAAAACTGGTAGTACTAGCCATATTATGGAATATAAAAATTTATTATCGAGTGCTATTGATGGTGTTTCACAAGAAATTGGATGGTATGATCGAAAATTAGATTTAATGAGTGAGGTAAATGTGTATGGTACAACAGTGTGGAGTTCTAGTGGCTGGGATGTTGGAATTGATAGCAAACAATATGCGATATTTCAACTACGACCTGATTTAATTGATGCCGATTTAAGTAAAACTTATTGGTGGTATTGGCTGAAAGCGGTTGTTAATTCGACAGACTTTGTTTATGCTAGTGGTACTGGTGATGTTTCTCATGCTAATGCTACTTCATCTATTGGAGTACGGCCAAGATTTTTAATAGATTAAAATATTGGAAACAAAATAAAAGTATGAATGTTTAAAAAAGGACTTGTCCATTTTATAAGAGTGTGTCTAAATTAAGTTTTTAAGTCTACAAAGTGACAACTTAGTTGCAATCAAGGCTAAAATAAGGTAAACTTAATTTGTAGGTGGTAAAAAATGAATAATAAAGTATTAGATAAAAAAATAATTCTAGGTCTAGTTGCCATTCTCTTGGTATTTGCTTCATTTGTTGGTATTCTTGCCTATAAAAAAGAAAATAAAACTGAGCCTTTAACTGAAGATCAAATTAATTTTAAAAATGAGTATGAATCTTTAAATGGCACAATTAGAGAAAAAGATGGCAAAACTATTAAATCAATTTCCATAAAAGATGATAATCCAGTTGATATATTAACAGAAGAAGAAACAGTTGACTTTTTAGAAAATCGGACAGGAATCATCTATATGGGATTTGAAGATTGTCCTTGGTGTCGGACGATGCTTCCAGTATTACTTCAAACTTTAGAAAATGCTGGTATTGAAAAATTATATTATCTAAATATCAAAGATATCCGTTCAACACTAAGCTTAGATTCGAAAAATAAAGTTCAAACTGATAAAGAAGGAACAACAAATTACTATCGAATTCTTGAACTACTTGATAGTTATTTAACACCTTATACCTTAACGACAAGTAAAGGAAAAACTGTTGAAACTGGTGAAAAAAGATTATATGCCCCAACAGTTGTATTTGTAAAAAATGGCGAAGTAGTTGGAATACATGAAGGCACAATTGAAAGTCAAACTGACCCATATGAAAATTTAACCGAAGAACAAACTGAAGAATTATCTAATATCTATCTAGAACTTTTAAAAAAAGTATATGATATAAATTGTGAAGGAGCTTGCTAAAACGAGCTTTTTTTCTTGTTAATAAAAGAAAATTTTTTTATAATATTAATAACGAATTAAGGTGATGCTGATGAAATTAGTTACATTACTTCCTGCTGATAAATACCTGGTTATTAATCGGACAATTTTAACTGATAAGGAACGTAAAAACTTGATTAGTTTATATGAACCCATTATTGGCTATGCAGCAGTTAGTTTATATCTTACTTTGTGGCGGGATTTAGACCGGTTAGAATTAGTCAGTATGGATTATACGCATCATCATTTAATGACTTTACTTAAATGCAATTTAGAAACCATCAAGCTTGCTCGCGAAGCTTTAGAAAGTGTGGGCTTAATTAAAACGTATTACAAAACAACTAATGAAAATAATAGCTATGTATATGAATTATATTCACCTTTAACTCCGAAAGAATTTTTTAGTCATCCTATTTTTAGTATTGTTTTATACAATAACCTTGGTAAATACGAATACGAATTGTTAAAAAAAGAATATCAAGAATTTAGAATTGATTTAAAAGATTATGAAGATATTTCGAAAAACTTAAATGAAACCTATAAATCAACTAGTAATGTTGCTTTTGAAGCCATCGGAACACAGACTAATGCTTTAACTACCGAGGACCAAGTAGACTTTGACCTTTTAATATCATCGATGCCTAATGGTTTAATTAATGCCAAAATCTTTAACAAAAAACTAAAAGAATTAATTAACAATTTAGCGTTTATTTACAACTATGATACTTTAAAAATGTGTGAGTTATTGCGCTTAGTTATTAATGAAAAAGGTTTTATTGATAAAGATGAACTGCGCAAAAATGCTCGGAAATATTACCAATATAATAACAATGGTAAGTTGCCAACTTTGGTCTATCGGACTCAACCGGAGTATTTAAAGAAACCGGAAGGTGATAACTCAAAACGGGGGCGAATTATTAGTTACTTTGAAAATACCACTCCTTATGATTTCTTAAAAAGTAAATACAATGGTAGTAATCCGACCAATCGCGATTTGAAATTATTAGAAACTCTTTTAATAGATTTAAACTTAAAACCCGCGGTGGTCAATGTTTTAATTGATTATGTGTTAAAGAAAAATAATAATAAACTGAATAACGATTATATAGAAACTATCGCCGGTCAATGGAAGCGACTTAATATTGAAACGGCTGAAGATGCCATGTTAGAATGTGAAAAAGGTCATAAAAAATATAGTAAAAAATTAGAAAACTCTAAAAGTAAACATAATCAACAAAGTGAAATTCAACCAGTTTGGTTTAACGAAAACTTAGAAAAAGAGAATATGACTGCCGAAGAAGAAAACGAATTAGAAAGTATTTTAAATAAATATAGGTGACATGAATGGAAAGTGTTAAGGAATTTACCAAAAAAGAACAACAAAGTAAAACTTTAGAAGAAAGTTTAAATAAAGCTTTAGAAGATGCCAGTTTTAGTAATCTAGTTAATAAATTAAAATTGACTAAACAAGAAGCTTTAAAGTATACTTCGAGGTTAGAATTTACTGTAGCTGAATTAAAGAATTGTCAAAATTGTAAAGGACTATATGAATGTGCTAATAGTTTAAAAGGCCATATTAGTTCACCTAAAAGAGTAGACAAACGGCTTTATTTTACTTATCTTCCTTGTAAGTATCAAAAGAAATTAGAAAAGAAAAAGACCGAAGAAAAGAAAATTGAAAATGCGACGATGAAGGATATTGAAACGACCGATAAAAAACAACTTAAGATAATTAAGTGGATGGACGATTTTTACGAAAATTTCGATATGAGTAAGAACATGAAGGGCTTATATTTACATGGTAGTTTTGGTTCCGGTAAAACCTTTTTAATCACAGCTCTATTAAATGAATTGCGAAATAATAAAAATGTGAGTGTCGAGATAGTTTATTTTCCCGAAGTATTAAGAGACTTAAAAGATGATTGGGATTTGTTTGGCGATAAAATAAACTATTATAAATATGTCGATATTTTGTTTCTAGATGATATTGGAGCTGAAAAAGTAACCGATTGGGGTCGTGATGAAGTATTAGGCACAATTTTACAATATCGTATGAATAATAATAAAATAACTTTTTTTACCTCTAATTTAACTATTGAAGAGTTAGAAAGACATTTAAGTTTATCAAGTAATAGTGTGGATAAATTAAAAGCTCGAAGAATTATTGAAAGAATTAAACAGTTGACGATTGATATGGAATTGATAAGTGAGAATAGGAGAAGTTAATGGATAGAGTTTTTGTAGCAGAAGATAACCCATCTTTTCAAAGAATTGAAGAAAGATGTTTACATTGTGGAGTTTGTTTAAATACTTGTAAAAAACAAAATAATTTACCGGATAAGGCTTGCCTTAATTGTGGGGCTTGTATTTTAACTTGTCCCGTTGGGGCTTTAGTTCCACGATATAATTATAAAGAAGTTCTAGCAAATATTAATGACCAAGAAAAATTTGTGATAATTTCGGTTAGTCCGGCCGTTCGGGTGGCTATTGGCGATGAGTTTGGATTTGCAAAAGGCGAGTTTTTAGAAAAAAAGTTAGTTGGAGTATTAAAAAGTTTAGGTTTTCATTATGTTTTTGATACTACTTTTGGAGCTGATTTAACGACAATCGAAGAAGCTACGGAATTGATTGATAGAATTGAAAATAAACAAAACTTGCCTTTATTCAGTAGTTGTTGTCCGTCTTGGGTTTTAAATATGGAAATGAATCATAAAGATGATTTAAAACATTTATCAAGTTGTAAAAGTCCGATTGGGATGCAAAGTAGTATGATAAAAAATTATTTTGCTAAATTAAAAGCGATTGAAAAAGAAAATATCATTACGGTGGCTTTAGCTCCTTGCGTTTCCAAAAAAAGTGAAATTAAAAGAAAGGGCTTTGAAGATACTGATTATGTTTTAACAACTAGTGAATTAGCAATGTTGATTAGAGAAAAAGGTATTGATTTTAAAAATGTTGCCGAGGCCGAGTTTGACCATATTTTAGGCAAAGGCAGTGGTGGTGGAGTTATTTTTGGTTCGAGTGGCGGTGTATGTGAATCGGTTTTACGGACCGCTTACTTCTTATTGAATAAAGAAAAAGCTCCTCAAGATTTCTTTAATTTGGAATCTTTAAGAACTAATGACCCGATTAAAACAGCCGAAATTGATTTAAAAAAGTTTAAGATAAAAGTAGCAGTTATCAATGGCATTAGTGAGGTTAATAAAGTTTATTCTAGTTTAAAAGATTATGATTTTGTGGAGGTTATGACTTGCTCTGGCGGTTGTGTTGGCGGTGGTGGTCAGCCTTTAGTTAGAACGGCTGAGATGCCAGAATATATTAAAGCACGAAGAGAAAATCTATATCATGATGATGCTAATTTAACCAAAAAGAGTAGTTATGAAAATCCTGATATTCAAAAGATTTATCAAGATTATTTAAAATATCCTGGTAGTGATAAAGCCCAAGATTTATTACATGTTAAGTATGATGTTAAAGAACTTTGTAAATAACAAATAAAAAAGAACTGATTCCGCAAAAAGAATTAGTACTTTTTAAAAAAAGAGAAACTAAAAAATATGTTTGTAAAAATAATCTTTGATTATATTAATTAATTTTAAAAGGGGGTATATAAAATTAAATAATATTTTTCAAATAAAAAACCAAAACCCAATAAATTTTTTACTAAACATATTTATTTTTATTTCTCTAATATTATTATAACAAACATTTTTGACAAGTATTAACGATGGGTCGTTAAATTTAATTTATTTTGCATATATATAATTTGAAAAAGTTTTTTCTTCTTTTGCTTTATACAATAAATTTAAAGAAAATATCATAAAGATAATTCGAGTATAATAAAGGCATAGAAAATAAAATATGAATGCGAAAATTGTAAAGCTGTTAATTTCAAGATTCTTAATAGATTAATTAATTTTTAGCTCAATGAAAATTTTTTATATATCTTCTTTTTTTAATTTCTTTAGAATATTTATAAAAAATAAAAGGAAAAAACAAATTAGGGTTGTAAATATATAATAGAAGGACTTTTATAAAGAGCCTTAATTGGAGGTTTAAAATGAATGAAATAATAAAAGAAGACAATAAAATAGAACACTTAATATATGAAATAAGAGGCAAGCAAGTGATGTTAGACTCTGATTTAGCTAAATTATATCATTGCAAAAATGGAACAAAAACAATAAATTTAGCAGTTAAAAGACATATAAAACGCTTTCCTGAAAGATTTATGTTTAGGTTAACTAAAGAAGAATATTACGAAATTCTAAGGTTTCATTCTGAAACCTTAGAATTAGAGAAAGGAAAATATTCAAAATATTTACCATATGTATTTACAGAACAAGGAGTGGCGATGTTGGCAACAGTTTTAAGAACCGAAGTAGCGGAAGATGTTAGTATAGCTATAATGGATGCTTTTGTAATGATGAGAAAATATATTTCGACAAATTTAATCGAGCAAAAATATATAAATAATCAAGTAATGAAAAATACAGAAGACATAAAAGTATTGCAAGAATCATTTAGCAAATTTGAAAAAGAAAGTAAAAGAAATGAAATATATTTTAACAAGTAAATAATAAAAGTTTTATATTTCATATTTAACCCCTCCTTTCACTCAAAAGAAGAGGTAGACACCAGCAACTAAATCACTTTCCTAAATATTATTATAGCAAACATTCGTTTAAAACTATTAACCCTGTGTCGTTAAAATGACAAAATATTTTTTTCTTCTATGATAAATTATAAATGTAAAGAAAGTACCATATAGATATTGTAATTAAAAGTAATTCAAATTATAACTTGACTTTGACAGTAAAAACGAGCCAGCCCAAGTAATTAAAGGGTTAGCTCGTTTTTTAATTGTTG
>CANQGB010000058.1 GCA_947600335.1 uncultured Bacilli bacterium
AAATGAAAACGTCACGAAGCCTTATGCATACTGGGCAAAATGATGTTTTTTTATTATTTCAACTGTCAAACTCGGGATTTTTAATAGACTAAGTAATGCTTAACAACCATTACTTTTTTATATTACTATAAATAGAAAAAAAATAGTTTCTTTCTACTCTTCATGATATAATATAAACTATATTGGAGGTACTAAAGATGAAAAAAATAATTCTTGTAGATGGTAACAATTTACTATTTAGAAGTTACTATGCAACAGCATATTCTGGTTCAATGATGAAAAATTCGAAAGGTTTTCCGACTAATGCAATCTATGGTTTTGTATCCATGATTAATAAAATAATCGAAGAAGAAAATCCTAAATACATGGCTGTGGCTTTTGATATCGGCAAAAACTTTCGAGCTGAAAAATATGCTTTCTATAAAGATGGCCGTAAAGAAACGCCTAACGAATTAATCATGCAAATGCCTTATGCCCGTAAAATATTAAAGGGTATGGGTATCAAATATTTTGAACTTGCCCCTTATGAAGCAGATGACATAATTGGAACATTAGCCAAAAAAGTATTAGAAGATGCTGAATTTAACGGAACAATAGTTTCTAGTGATAAAGATTTAATTCAACTTATCAATGAACAAATTGACATCAAACTTTTAAAACAAAAAGGCTACATAAGATACAATCCTGAAAGTTTTTTTGAAGAATATCAAATTACCCCTGAACATATCGTGGACTTAAAAGCCTTAGCTGGTGATTCTTCCGATAACATTCCGGGTGTCAAAGGTATTGGTGAAAAAACGGCATTATCTTTACTTGCTAAGTATCAAACTATCGAAAATTTATATGACCATATCGCAGAAATCAAAGGCAAAACGCAAGAAAAATTAGTTGCCGATAAAGAAATGGCTTTTGTCAGTAAAGAAATTGCTACGATTTACACCGAAGTTCCGTTAGATATAAAAGATTTAGAAGACTTAATCTATGAACCAACTGAATCCGAAGAATTATATAACATCTATGAAGAATTAGAATTTTATTCTTTATTAAAAAAATTTGCCAAAAAAACTCCAACTAAAACTTTAGAAAATATTAAAACTATAACAACTGCTGATGATTTAATTTTAGAAGATTCGGTTGCCTTCTATTTAGAAATCGATAATCCTAACTACCATCTCGGCCATATTCTCGGCATGGCGATTAGTGATAAAAATAATACTTATTATATTAAACCTGAATTAATTGCTGAATGTTTTTCGAAACTGCAAGGTAAAACTTTATATACCTTTGATTTAAAAAAAGACATTTGCGCTTTACATAAAATTGGCGTAACTTTAAAAGATGCCGATTTCGATTTAATGCTTGCGGCTTATTTACTAAACTATACTATCAAAGATGACTTAGCTTACTTAATGAATCCGGAAGGTTATCAAATTGAATTATATGAAGATACCATCGCTAAAGGTTTATATGACATCTCCAAAGTCGAAACTGATATCGCTTTAAAAAGTAAGTTTATTTATGATAATCATGAAAAATTTATCATTGCCTTAAAAAGAGATGAAATGTATGAACTTTTTACCGAGATTGAAATGCCTTTAGTCAAAGTTCTAGCTGACATGGAATTAACCGGTGTTAAATGCAATAAAGATATTCTCGATGAAATGAAAGAAGAAATCAAAATCAAAATTGATATGATATCTCACGAAATATACAACTTAGCGGGAGAAGAATTTAATATTGCTAGTACCAAACAACTTGGCGAAATCCTTTTCTTAAAACTCGGTTTACCAGGGGGCGTTAAAACTCAAAAAGGTTATAAAACGGATGTAAAAGTAATGCACAAACTCCTAGGCAGTCATCCAATAATTGAAAAAATCTTAGAATATCGTAACTTAACAAAAATATATTCTACCTATTTAGAAGGCTTAGAAAACTACATCTCAAGTGATGGTAAAATTCATACTATCTTTAAACAAAGTTTAACGCGGACTGGTCGCCTTTCTTCGGTTGAACCTAATTTACAAAATATCCCCGTTCGCGATGAAGGTGGCCGCAAAATTCGTAAGGCTTTTATACCAGCGAATGATTGTTTCTTAAGTGCTGACTATTCCCAAATTGAACTAAGACTATTAGCCCACATAAGTGGTAGTCAAGAACTAATCGAAGCTTTTAGAAAAGATGCTGACATCCATACGAAAGTTGCTTCTGACATTTATGGTATCCCGGAAATTGCCGTCACAAAAAAAATGCGTTCGACTGCCAAAGCCGTTATCTTTGGCATAGTTTATGGTATCAGTGGTTTTGGCCTAGGGGAAAACTTAGAAATAAGTGCCAAAGAAGCAAAAAAATTTATTGATAAATATTATGAACTATATCCTGGTGTCAAAAACTATATGGATAACATTATTCATGAAGCATACCAAACGGGTTGTGTAAGAACTATGTTTAACCGAAAAAGACAAATTGAAGAATTAAATTCGGGAAATTATATGGTTCGCCAAGCGGGAGAAAGAATTGCCCTAAATACCCCAATTCAAGGAACAAGTGCCGACATTATTAAAAAAGCCATGATTGAAATATATGATGAATTTGCTAAAAGAAATATAAAAAGTAAACTTATTTTACAAGTTCACGATGAACTTATTTTTGATATAATAGAAGAGGAAAAAGAAATAGTAACCAACATTGTTCAAGAAAAAATGACCAATGTAATTGAGTTATCTGTTCCTTTAAAAGTAAGTAGTGATTATGGAAGTGATTGGTATGAAACAAAATAGATTTATCAACAATATAACTGCCAGATATTTAGAAAGAAAGTGATTTTATGCCTGAAATAGCCGAGGTCGAAACTGTACGTAATACTTTAAAAAAACAAATTTTACATAAAAAAATTACTAATGTCCAAGTATTATATGAAAAAATGATTGAAAGCAATCTTAAAGATTTTAAGAAAGATTTAATTGGTAATGAATTTATCGATATTAAAAGAGTAGGTAAATGGTTAATTTTTGAATTAGAAAATCGTTATTTATTAAGTCACTTGCGGATGGAAGGTAAATATTTTATTAAAAATAGCACTGATGCAATTGCCAAACATGAACATGTTATTATCACTTTTTCGGATAATACAGATTTAAGATATCATGATACCCGCAAATTTGGCCGCATGAATTTAATCAAAAAAGAAGAATTAGCCAAGACACCGGCTATTCAAAAACAAGGCTTAGAACCAGGTGATACTCATTTAACCAGTTCTTATTTACTAAATAAATTTAAAAATAAAAATTTACCAATTAAAACGCTTTTACTTGACCAAACTATCATTAGTGGGTTAGGCAATATCTATGCGAACGAAGTTTTATTTGCTTCCAAAATTAATCCGTTTAAAAAAGGGCGAGATATCACGGAATCTGAATGTCAAGCAATTATTAAAAGTGCCGATAAAATCATCAAAAGAGCTATTGAACTAGGAGGAACCACGATTAAAAGCTATACATCTAGTTTAGGCGTAACTGGTCGTTTTCAACAAGAATTAATGGTTCATAAACGTGAAAATGAAGAATGTAAAATTTGTCATACTTTAATTAAAAACGAAAAAATAAATGGTCGTAGTACATACTACTGTCCTAATTGCCAAAAATAATAAATAAAATTTATATTAACATTGTATTTTGTGTTAATTTGTTAAAAGAAAAATAGAAGTGAAAAGGATAATGGCGAAATGAAAATAATCTTAATTGCTGGTAAAGCGGGGAGTGGTAAAACAACCCTAGGAAAAGAAATCGAAACAATTTTACAAACTAAAAAAGCTAAAGTGCTAAGAACAGAATACAGTAAATATTTAAAACTATACGCTAAAGAAATATTTAATTATCAAGAAAATGATGTTAAACCCCGAAAGTTTTTACAAGATACCGGCACTTTCTTACGCAGCATAGATGAACATTTTTTTACGAAAAGAATGTTAGAAGATTTTTTAGTATATGCAAAATATGTCGATTATGTTATTATAAGTGATGTTAGATTAATCCGGGAGATAACTGATATCAAAGAAAAACTAACTGATGTTGTTACAATTAAAATAATTAATGACTTAACCCCAAATAATTTAACTAGTGAGGAAAGAAATCATATTACCGAAAAAGAATTAGATAACTATTCGGATTTTGATTATATTATTAAAAATAAAAATGCCGAAGAAATAAAAGAAATTGCTCAAAAGATAGTGGAGGAGATAATATGAATTTAAAAGATTTATATATTAATTTTTTTGTAAGTAAAGGTCATAAACAAATTCCTAGTGCTCCAGTTGTACCTGAAAATGACCCATCAGTTTTATTTAATACTGCTGGAATGCAACCTTTAATTCCTTATTTAATGGGAGAACCTCATCCTTATGGAACTAGATTATGCGATTATCAAAAATGTATTCGGACCAATGACTTAGATAGTATTGGCGATACTACTCATCATACTTTTTTTGAAATGTTAGGTAATTGGAGTTTAGGTGATTATTTTAAGCAAGAAAGTATTGAATGGTCTTTTGAATTTTTAACGCAAGTTTTAAATATTCCCATTGAAAGATTAGGTGTAACGATTTTTAAAGGTAATGATATTCTACCTTTAGATGAAGAAAGTTATAATAAATGGTTAAGTTTAGGAATCAAAAAAGAAAGGATTGCTCAAACTGAAAAAGATAACTTTTGGATTGCTGGTGAAATTGGACCATGTGGAACCGATACAGAAATATTTTATTTTCGCAGTGAAGAAGAAATCCCTGAAGTTTTTGACCCCGAAGATGAACGTTGGGTAGAAATTTGGAATAATGTTTTCATGCAATATTACAAAGATGATAAAGGCAATATCAGTGAACTACCTAAAAAAAATGTTGATACAGGGATGGGTGTCGAAAGAACCACCGCTATCTTAGAAGGAGTTAACGATAATTATTTATCAAGTATTTGGAAAGATGTTATTGAATTAATTGAAGAAATTTCACATTTACCTTATGCTGGTCATGAAAAAAGTATGCGGATTATTGCTGACCATCTTCGAACTGCTGTATTTATTAGTGCCGATGAAGCGGGAATTAAACCAAGTAATACTGACCAAGGTTATATTTTAAGAAGATTGATTCGGCGAGCTATTCGGCATGCCAAAAAGTTAAATATTGATATTTCAAGTGATTGGGAACAACTTATTGCTCAAAAAATTATTGACAAATATCAAACTTATTACAAAGAATTAGCCACTAATGCTCAAGTTGTTTTAGATGGTCTTGCGCAAGAAAAATTAAAATTTAGTAAAACTTTAGAAAAAGGTTTAAAAGAATTTGAAAAGGTTACTAAAGATAATCAAGATATTGATGCCACTATGGCTTTTAGATTATATGATACTTATGGTTTTCCGATTGAACTTACGTTGGAATTAGCTAGTGAACGTAATTTAAAAGTTGATGAAGAAGGATTTAAAGAAAAATTTAAAGAACATCAAGAATTATCTCGAAGCGCTTCAGCTGGTAAGTTTAAAGGTGGTTTAGCTGGTAATAGTGAAATTGAAACGAAATATCATACTGCTACACATTTATTAAATGCGGCTTTAAAAGAAGTAGTCTCTAAGGATGTTCATCAACGGGGAAGCAATATAACTGCTGAAAGAATGCGCTTTGATTTTAACTGTGACCATAAATTGACTCCGGAAGAATTACAAAAAGTTGAGGATTTAGTTAATACTTGGATTAAGCAAGCGCTTCCTGTTACCAAAAAAGAAATGAATAAAAGTGAAGCAATTGCCACCGGAGCAGAATGTATGTTTATTGAAAAGTATCCTGATGTTGTTACGGTTTATTCAATTGGTGATGTTTCTAAAGAATTATGTGGTGGTCCGCATGTGGAGAATACTAATGTTTTAGGCCATTTCAAAATTACTAAAGAAGAAGCTAGTAGTGCCGGAGTTAGAAGAATAAAGGCGGTTTTACAAGAATAAAATTTTGAGTTTAGGTAAAAAAATACTTGACATCAAAAAAGATGAAAATGTTAAAAACTTTTTCATCTTTTTTAAATAAAAATAAGGAAAACT
>CANQGB010000059.1 GCA_947600335.1 uncultured Bacilli bacterium
AGACACATGCCTGCTATGCCTAGAGCGAGGAGAGTCTTCTTATATTTATTGTTTTTCTTGAATTTTTTCAATTCCATGTTTTCTCTCTCCTTCTATTTTTCATACCTTTATTATAATTTGTATTATTTCTAATTACAATCTTTTTATGGTATATTCTTTACATTTATAGTATAACATAGAGAAATAAATATATTTTGTCATTTTAACGACACAAGGTTAATAGTTTTAAACAAATGTTTGTTATAATAATATTTAGGAAAGTGATTTAGTTGCTGGTGTCTACCTCTTCTTTTGAATGAAAGGAGGGGTTAAATATGAAATATAAAACTTTTATTATTTACTTGTTAAAATATATTTCATTTCTTTTACTTAGCCTGTCTTTATTGATAGCTATTATAAAATGAAAAATGGCACTTAAACGTTAATATTTTAAATTTAATGTTTAAATGCCGAAACTTTTGTAGGTAGGCATTCAGCATATCGAAACTGAATTGCTTTCCTTTTTTATTTTATGTAAATTTCTTTACCTATATTCATTCTATCATATCTTTATTACTTTAACAAGCATATTTTAGGAATTTGCTAGTTCTAAGCATTCTCTAATTTAGCAATACCATGTTTATTAACAATTTTATACAAATTGCCATTACTAATATCTAAATTATCAAACATAAATTGATAATGATTTATAAACTCTTCATCGATTACTGCTAAATATAAATAATCATAATTTAATAAGTAAGAACTCAAGATATTTTCAAAATATTCTACATAGTTATCATTTTCTAATGCTAAATTATAATATTCTAAATTAACAAATCTAGGATTCATATAATACTTAGTATAATATTGATAATCACCTTTGGTATTATTAGCTACAATAAATATCTTGGCATCTTCAGGGGTTTTTTGACTTATAATGCTCGCATGTTCTTGATAAACATTAAGGGGCTCACTTACTAACTTAGGAATACATTTTGTTGTAAAAGATGGCCCTTGAACTAATACCAATAACCCAAAAACAAGTATGATATTTTTGAATTCTAATTTACTTTTTTGCGTATCAACAAAAATAAATAAAAAGTAAACAAATAAACAGCCCATAAGAGAATAAGTTGGTAAATAACGATTAAAAGATGCTAACTCAGGTCCTTCGCTTGTTCCAAACAAAAAGACATACAAAACAAACATTACCAAGGCATAACCAACTGCTCCGATAACTAAAGTAAGAGCACTAAAAACTATTTCTCTTTTATTTAGATATTTTCTTCCCCATTGCCAAATGCCAAACAGCAATAAAAGAATTAATATCAACACTTGCCAATAATTTAAAGCTATGTATGATGTTGTCATGCTTCTACTCATTAAAGCATTTTGATAATTAGTGATAGTTACTCGTTGCCATTCTTCCCCTTTTAGTCCAGTCATTATATCAGGCAATTCTGTTAAATTTAAATGAGTCAAATCAAATTGTTGAGTAACATTTAACTTGTTAACATACCTAGACCAACCAAAATAAATTAATAAAGGAATAAATATTAATAAAATTATAGTTTTGATTAAAACTACCCAGTTTACTTGTTTCCAATCCTTATTTTTAATAAATTTTAAACCCCATAAAAATAAAATCATTAAATAAAAAGGTAAACCCATTTGTTTAGTTAAAAGAAGAAAAGATAAGCCTAAACTAAAACTAAAGAGATTAAAATTACTTAATAAATCCTTTTCAATAATTACTTTACCTAACAAATAAGCTACTAAAATAGCCATTAAATAGTCAGTATAAATCGTATTAATAACGGCATGTTGGTCAAATAATAATTCAATTAAAAAGATACTTAGTGATATAAATATTACTTTTAGCAATAAAGATTTTTTACTTAGTTTAACCTCTTCACTGAAGAAAGGAATAAATAAACTTAGGCTAAACAAATGCACAGTTTGAATTAAAGTTCTTTCATCGTAAGCATTTTTTAAGTGACAAAAAAATAATTCTAAAACTTGCACGATTGGCGGATAATCTTTATGAACTTGTAAACTTGATGCATTAACAGTATAAAATTGGTCTAGTCGAAACATTTCTTTAACCATTTCACCCCAATGGGAAAATTCATCCCACATTGTGAATGTTCGATTGAAATCAAAAATTATAACACCCAGATAAACAACTAAGAAAACATAAAAGCCATTGGAAAATAGATTGTTTTTGACCAAAGGCCATTCTTTTTGTTTTAATTTGATTAAGAAAAGTACCAAAAAACATAGAACTAATAAAATATTAAGCCAAAAACCGATTTTGAAAGTATGAAATATTACTTGGGAAAAAAAATAAGTAAAAGCGGTGAACATAAAAGTTATTGGTAAACATTGGCCAAAAGTTTTGTGACTTACTAAAACCCAAAAACCATTGGCCCCGATAAGATATAACAACATTAAAAATATGCTCACCATAACCTCACTCATTTCTTAAATCAAATTATAACATATTAACTTAGACTAAACAAATAGTCACTCACAGCCTTACTGATATAACGATTTATGTAAGCAAAATAATTGGTACTGCCATTGTAATGACTGACATTAGGACTGACTACTACCATGGAGTATTTAGGATTATCAGCGGGAGCATACATAGCATAAGTATTTGTAACCGTTGAAACATCACCAATTCCATCTTTATTGCTATCATATATGCCTTCACTTGTACCAGTTTTACCGGCCGGATTAAATGCGGGATTAGTATAACCATAACCAGTTCCTAAATTAACTACTTGCCATAAACCAGTCTTAATTCGCTCGAAATATTCAGGTTCTAGTTCCACTTGATTGAGAAGTACTTCTTCTTTCTTTGCTATAACATTTCCATCATTATCTACTATCCTATCCATTAAAGACAAGGCATAACGTTTACCATTACTGGCGATAGTATTTATATATTGTAAAAGTTGAATGGGTGTATAAGTATCATATTGGCCAATCGCTAAATTAAGTAGTAAGTCGGCAGCAATTTTACTACCTCGAATGCCTTTAATTTCATTTGGTAAATCAATACCGGTTAAAGCCCCTAATCCAAAAGAGGCAAAAGTATCGCGATAAATATTAAACTCCCGCTCACTAACAGGTAATTTCATATCATAACTATACTTATAACCGGCTAACTTAATTGCTAATAAAAATTGATAATAATTACTACTAGTTTTTAAAGCCGTGATATCATCAATATAACCGAGATATTTATAAGAACATTTTTCGGGAACTAAATATAATTTAACACAAGAATCATTTATTTTTTTGCCAATATCAACTAAATTATTTTGATAAGCCATCGCCATACTAGCTCCTTTAACCACACTTCCAACGGTAAAAGAAGAATTTATATTATCTTCTTCAACCCAGTTAAAAGTATCTTCGTTGATGTATTTAAGTCCGGCTAATACTTTAATCGCCCCATTATGCGGGTCACCTATCACCACATAACTACCATTATAGTACTCCGTATTTAAAAGCTTTTTCCCTTTTTTAATCTGCTCTTTTAAAATTTCTTCGACTTGGAGTTGCATATCTATATCTATTGATAAATATAAATCATTACCTTTTTTTCCTTCCTCAACTAATTCTAAAGAGTTATCATTATTGACTTTATATACAGCCTTTTCGCCTTTTAAATAATCTTCATATTGTTTTTCTAAATAACTTATTCCTACAACATCATCTAAACTATAACCTTTTTCTAAGTAAGTACTTATTTCCTCTTTGGGAATACTACCGACACTCCCTAAAACATCGCGTAAAGTATCATGGTAAGGATAAGTTCTTTCCCAATAAAGTTCAATTTGAATACCCGGCAATTTTTTTTCGACAACTAAATTATATTCTTCATCACTGATATTTTTTTTGATAACTTTATGAGAATAATAATAGCCTTTGTTCATTAAATTATAAACTAAAGCCGCTTTTTGTTCTTGCTTGCTCATAGCATTTAGATTTTCTTCGGTAATTCTTGCTATTTTTAAATTATCTAATTCTTCTTTGGTTATTTTACGTTTATTATATAAATCTATTTCTTCCGGGGTAATGAGAGAATCGTTTAAGTCACTATGTAATAATAAATAAAATTCTTTTAAAGTACTAACGGCCACATCTTGATTTATTTCTAAAATATTAGCTAATTCTAAAGCAATATCGATTTCTTGTTTTTTACTTATACCCTTTAAAGAGCGATAAACGACCGTATAAACAGCTTGATTATCGACTAAAACTTTTCCATTAACATCTAAAATTCGGCCCCGTGGAGTAGAAATTGAACTAATATAAGTTTCGTTTAAAGAACTATATAAATTTTGATATTCAGTTGTTTTATTAATACAGATGTTATATAAAGTTAAACCTAAAAAGCCAAATAAACTGATAATACTTAGTAAATAAATTTTTTTCATGATAAAACACCTACTATTAGTATTTAAAAATTTACTTTTTTCATACAATATTATAGGTGAAGTATATGTTTAATATAATTGAAAGGTTTATGAATAAATTAACCCGTGAAGATGTAAATAATTTTGCCATTAAAAATAATGTTTCTTTAAGCCCTGAAGAATTAGATTTTACTTACACTTTTGTCAAAAAAAATTGGCAAAATATTCTTGCCAATCCTAATTCTTTAAATGTTGAACGTTATCAAAATATGTATACTCCTGAAAACTTTTTTAAAATAAAGAAATTAATTCGCGAGTATTCTATTAAATATAAAAATTATTTATAAAAATCTTTGACCTCATTTATTAAATTGGAATTAAACTTTTTATTTTTTAAGCTAACAATTTCAAATTTATAAGGAGGATAATCTTTTTCAATAAAAGGTGTTTCTAATATTTTGGGAACATCTTTTAATTTTTCATGATATAAAACTTTGACTAAGTTATCAAAGCCAATAGTGCCATAACCTATATTTTCATGGCGATCTTTATGAGTGCCTAAGTCATTTTTACTGTCATTTAAATGCACACAGTGAATTTTTTCAATGCCTATTAATTCGTCGAAATTACTTAGAAAAGTATCAAAATCACTTATATCATAACCAGCATCATTTAAATGGCAAGTATCTAAACAAACACCAATGTTTTTTGATTTAACATGGTCTAAAATATATTTTATTTCTTCTAAACTACGACCACATTCGGTTCCTTTTCCCGCCATAGTTTCTAAAAGAATCATTACTTGGTCATTATCGTTTATAATTAAGTCTAAGGCTTGCACAATGTTATCTAAAGCCACATTTATTTCTAAACCCACAGCACTTCCGGGATGTAAAACAATATATTTAACACCTAGTTCAGCACATCTTTGAATTTCTTGTTTTAAAAAATTAATACTAAAATTCCATTTATCTTCAATCGTATCATTAGCTAAATTAATTATATATGGTGCGTGGCAAATAACATTGTCTAAACTAATATTATTTGTTTGCATTAATTCATAAGCTTGCTTTGTATATTCTTTATCTATTGGTTTTCTTATCGTATTTTGAGGAGCTCCAGTATAAAACATAAAGGCATTAGCTCCATAAGATAAAGCATAGTTAACACTATCGAGTAATTGTTTATTTGTAAAATTGACATGACAACCTAAAATCATAAAATCACCATTTAAATTATCTCAAACTAAATTAAGTTTTTCAATTAAAACTACGCCTTCAAGACGTAGTTTTTAAGCAACCCTATAAGGGTATATTACTGGCGGCCTCCACATGGAGG
>CANQGB010000060.1 GCA_947600335.1 uncultured Bacilli bacterium
GATGTCAAATTAGCCATCATGGTGGATGGAGCTAAGCAAACGGACATGCCAACCAGTCCATTAGCAAGTAATGGCAAATATTACAAAGTAGATGTAAGTTGTACAAGTAGTAAGACACAAGGCTTATGGGATTATAATGCCTGGCGGTTAAACTTGGATTATATAGAATCAAATAGTAAATGTACTTTAACATTCACATCATCAATGACTAAAGACCAATATGATGAATATATAAAATCAGGTATAGCATTAAGGAGAAGCACTTATCGAGGAAAGAATATTACAGGTTATTATAATGGAACCGAAAATGTAAATGGAAAAGATTTATTTAAACAAATAAGTGATGGAACATTCGATGATATCTATGTAGGTGATTATATAGTAAGTAGTACAAAAGATAAGTGGAATAAAAATATTGTATGGTTAATAGCTGATTTGGATAATTATATGAATCAAGGCTCTCCATTGCTAACGAAACACCATGCAACGATTATTCCATCCTATATGTTAGAACAAGATCGAATGAATGAAACAAATTCTACACTGGCGGGAGCTGGTGGACTAGAAGGTGTTGGCGGATATAAAGGTAGTGAGATGTATCAAACAACATTGAACAATATTTATACTCAATATATTGCTCCAGATTTTTGTAAAGTTGAAACAGATTGTCATATTATCACATATCGAAATTTGGTTTCAACAAATGTTGAAGATGGTAGTTCAAATCAATATGGTCATAATACCGGAGCCTCAAGCGCATGGGAATGGGATGATCGTAAGTTAGATTTAATGAGTGAGGTTAATGTATATGGAACAACCGTATGGTCAAGTAGTGGTTATGATATCGGATTAGATAACCGGCAATATGCTATTTTTCAACTTAGGCCAGAGCTTATAAGTCAAGGTATTAGTGGAATATCGGGAGTAAGTACTGGTGAATATTGGTACTGGCTAAAGGCGGTCACCAGCTCGTTGTACTTTGCTTATGTCGACTACTTTGGCCATGCCAGTGGCAACCGTGGGTCCAATTTAGGCGGTGTTCGTCCAAGATTTTTAATCGGTTAGTGATCATTTCACTAATTCTTTTATTTTGAAAAATATTAATCTTTTTAAAAGGTCAGGTAATAAAAAAGTTTAATTTTTAGAAATATTATGGTATTCTATTAATAGAATAGGGGCTAATCTAGTATGTTTGGAAAAATATTAAATATATCAGATAAATATGTAAAAGTAGATAATTTAAAGAAAACTGTTCAATCTAATTTAATAAATTTACATGTTGTTTTTGAGTTTAATGGAGCGAAAGTAGTAGGTTCAATTGTTTCCATGGATAGTGAAATAATTGACATTATGTTAGTGGGAGAAATTATTAATGGTATATTTACACCCGGTGTTTTACATTATCCTTCAGTAGATAGTGTTTGCCGTTTAGTATATAAACAAGAGTTAGAATTAATAATTGGTTCCCAAAATTATATGGCTTCTGATAATTTATTAATTGGTAATTCTTCTTTATATGCTAACTTTAAAGTAACTGCCAAGGCTAATGATTTTTTAAGTCAACATTTTGCTATTATTGGGAATTCAGGTTGTGGTAAATCATGTGGGGTAGCTAGTTTAATTCAAAATATGTTTTATTATAATGATAAAATGCCCGTGAATGCACATGTCGTCATTTTTGATGTATATGGTGAATATCATAGTGCTTTAACTAAAATTAATGATTTGCCAGGAATTAATGTCAAGTACTATACAACGAGAACCGATTTTCCAGAAGCTTATGCGGATGTAGTTAAAATTCCCGCCTATTTTTTAGAAGTAGATGATTTAGCTATTTTGTTAAGCGTACATGACCATACCTTGTTACCAATTCTAGAGAAGACCTTACAATATGTAAAAATCTTTAAAGGTACCGGGGCGAATGCGGTAAAGTTTAAAAACTCGGTAATTGCGAAAAGTATTTTAGATATAATTGGAACCGGTAAAAGCCCTAATCAATTAGCTGACCAAATTATTTCGACTTTAAATAAATACCATACAACGGAATTAAATTTAGATAGTCCTATAGTTCAACCCGGGTATACAAGAACTTTAAGACAATGCTTAAATATTGATAATAATGGTAAAATGGGGGCCTTGCAATTTGTTATTGAGTTTTTAAATGGTTTTGTTTCCACTGATGTTTTTGAAGTTGAAGAGTTAGAGTTAGTGTATGGTTTAAATGATATATATGAAGCTTTAGAGTTTGCCTTAATGAGTGAAGGTATGTTTAATAATGCGGGATTATTTGAAAAAGCTAATGATTTACGAGTAAGATTATTTACTATTTTAAATAATAGCCAAGCGAAATATTTTGATGTTCAAGAATATATGGGAAAAGAACAATTTGTTAAAGAAATGTTTAAAACGGTGGATAAAACGGAAAATGCACAGTTAATAAATATGAATTTTAATTATGTGGATGATAGATTTGCTAAAGTTTTGACGAAGTTATATATGAAATTATTTTTTAACTTTGCGACAAGTCTAGAAAATAGAGCTAGTTTTCCAATTCATGTAATTATTGAAGAAGCGCATCGGTATGTACAAAACGATAATGATGTTGATGTTATTGGGTATAATATATTTGATCGAATTACCAAAGAAGGAAGAAAATATGGCTTAATAATTGGTTTTATTACGCAACGACCTAGTGAGTTATCGAATACAAGTTTAAGTCAATGTTCCAACTTTATTGTTTTTCGAACATTTTATCCGGATGATTTAAAAATTGTTACATCGATTTCTACTAATTTAACGAATCAAGATATTGAAATATTAAAAACTTTAAGACCCGGAAATGCCTTAGTATTTGGTAGTGCTTTTAAAGTACCGCTTTTAACGAGATTTAATTTGCCTAATCCATTGCCAGCAAGTACCAATGTCAATTTAGAAAGTACGTGGTATTAATTTTAGAACTTTTTAGTTCTTTTTTTAGTTAACAAACAGGGATGATTAGCATACATTAAATTAGAGGAGGGTTACAAATGTCTAATTTTAAAGAGATTGTGACTAAAGCGATTATTGGAAAGGCTAAGAAAGTAAGTAGTAGTGAGTTTACTTTGACTCCTGAATTAAAACCGGATACTATTTTAGGGTGTTGGGTGATAAACAATCGATTTAGTGGCGCTAATAATGGGGGATTAGTTTTAGTTAATGGTAGTTTTGATGTAAATGTTTGGTATTCTTATGATAATGATACCAAGACAGCAGTAGCTAATAAAACATTTACTTATAGTGAAAAAATGCCAGTTCATTTAAAAGATAATAATAAATTAACAGATAGTGAAGAAATCATCGTTCGGAGTTTAAAACAACCCGCTGTATCAAATGTAGAAGTTAAAAATGGGGTAGTTCATTTAGTAGTAGAAAAAGAATTAGGGGTAGAAGTTGTAGGAGATACCAAAATCAAAGTTAGTATTGAAGAAGATGAAGATGATTATGAACTTATTAATGATGATGAAATATTAAGTGATACTGATGAAAAGGAATTAAATGAAGTAAATGAGGACTATTTAAGTTAGTGTCAACTATTTTTAGTTGACACCATTTGTTTTGTTTGTTATACTACTACATGAAGTTAAGGAGGAAGAAAAATATGGCAGTAAAATTAAGATTAAAAAAGATGGGAGCTAAACAAAGACCATTTTATCGGATTGTAGCGGCTGATTCACGTTTTCCAAGAGACGGAAGATTTTTAGAAATAGTTGGTACTTATAATCCAATTACAGTTCCAGCTGAAATTAAAGTTGATGAAGAAAAGGCTTTATATTGGTTAAATAATGGAGCAATGCCTACTGATACAGTAAGAAATATCTTATCTAAAGCAGGTATTATGAAAAAATATGCTGAATCTAAAAAAGTAGGAAAATAGGTTATGGATATTGCACAATATACAGAATTTTTAGTAAAAAGCATGGCTTTAGAAAAAGACATGGTTAGTGTTAAAGAAATAGGTAGCACTGATGAAATATGTAATTTAGAAGTTTTAGTTAAAGAAAGCGATATGGGTCGAGTAATTGGTAAAAATGGTAAAATTTCGAATTCAATTAGAACTTTAGTGCAAGCTTATTCTTATTTGCATGATAAAAAGAAAGTTAAAATAAATATTGAATCATTTTAAGGAAGAAGAAACTTTCTTTTTTTGCTATGTGGGGGAATATTAATGGATAAAGATTTAAAAAATGAATTAAAAGCAATTAGGAGAGAAGATTTAGAATATTTAATAAGTTATGGGAAAGATATTTTAAAGGGCTTTGTTAAAAGTTATGGAAAATACGGTAATAATAAGATAACTAAAAGATATTTAGAAATTGGACAAGAGTTTTGGCAAGTGATGAAGGAAGAATATTCTTATTTAAAAATTTTAAAAGCTCATGGGGCTAATGTAGATGTAGGAAAAGTTTATGATTTTTTAAATGAACTGGATATACAATTTGAATTAATGCATGCTTATTTTGAAAAACAATTAGAAAATGCCGATGAAGCTTATGATATGGGATTAGAGTATAAAGCCACGAAAATACCAAAAGATTTTCCTTTAATAACCGAAACTGATGTATACCGGGATAAAGTGCTTATGTCGATATTAGAGAAGAATATTTTAAAAAAGTTTTTAAATTATCCGGAAGAGTTTTGGATTTTTGCTGAAAAAAGAACGATTATTTTAGAAGATAATGATAATTGTAAGCAAGATTTTTATGGAGTTAATTATAAAATTGATGAATACAATAATTTAGCAGATATTAAAATATTTGTGCCAGAGATTAATAATTTAAAAGATTTATTGGTAAATATTCATGAATATGAGCATGCATTTGAGTTATATTTAATGCTCCAAAAAGAAATGATAGATTTAGATTTCGAAGGAATAGCGAAAGCTAAAGAACAAGAATTTTTAACGGATACTTATAATCCTTTGTATAAAAAATTATTTAAAGAGATATAATAATCCTAATGTCAAATAAGAATAAAAGCTATTTAGAGTTGGAAGAATATGTGGTAAAATGTTATTTAGAATAGTTCTAAGAAAGCATTGGTGAAACAAATGAAAAATAAAAAGGGTTTTACATTAGTTGAGTTATTAGCGGTTATAGTAATTCTTTCAATAATAGTTACAATTGCGGTACCTGGGGTTATGAGTGTTTCGGATAAATTAAAAGTAAACATGTATTGTAAAAAAATTGGGCAAATTGAAAATCAAGCTAAGTTGTATGGGGAAGATATTATCGATAGTTTAACAGAATCGGGCATTAGTATTGCGGTTAAAGATTTGGTTGATAAAGGGTATATTAAAAGAGATCAAGATTCAGCTCCTTATGTAGTAGATCCAAGAGATGTTAAGACTGATTCTTTATATAACATGAGTTTTAAGTTGTATAAAAAGAATAAGCGAGCTTATGTAGATTTTAATAATACGGTAAAGCAAACATGTGGTTTATCATAGAAGAAGAAATTCTTCTTTTTTTAATTTTGTTTGATGAAATCAAACAAAAAAACCACACGTTTTACGTGTGTGATTCGAAAAGCAGAAGCGTGG
>CANQGB010000061.1 GCA_947600335.1 uncultured Bacilli bacterium
ATTTATTGTTTTTCTTGAATTTTTTCAATTCCATGTTTTTTCTCTCCTTCTATTTTTTATACCTTTATTATAATTTGAATTGCTTTTAATTACAATAGCATTATGGTATTTTATTTACATTTATACTTTAACACAGAAGAAAAAAAAAATTTGTCAGTTTAACGACACAAAGTTAATAATTTTAAACAAATGTTTGCTATAATAATATTTAGGAAAGTGATTTAGTTGCTGGTGTCTACCTCTTCTTTTTAATGAAAGGAGTTGGTTAAATATGAAATACAAGACGTTTATTCTCTATCTTCTGAAATACATTTCATTTCTAATTTTATGCATAGCCTTACTTATGGCTATTATAAAATAAATAAAAACGACACTTAAGTAAAAACTTAAATGCCTAATAAAAACTAACAGGTAGGCATTCAGCATATCGAAACTGAATTGCTTTCCTTTTTTATTTTATGTAAATTTCTTTACCTATATTCATTCTACCATACCTTTATTACTTTAACAAGCACATTTTTATCCAGCTGCATTTTTAATTTTATTTAAATAAGTCATTAAAAATTTCTAAATATTTATCTACTTCGATAATCTCTATTTTCTTTAAAATACTTTCATCGATTACTTTTAAATCATTATGATTGGCATTGGGAATATATACTTTATTAATGCCTTCGTTATAAGCACTAATAATTTTTTCTTTAAGGCCACCAACTTTTTTGATATTTCCGGTTAAAGTTATCTCACCTGTAAAAGCAATATTTTTCTTAACTTTATGATTTAAAACTAAACTTAATATAGCGGTGGCAATAGCTATGCCAGCACTAGGGCCATCCTTTTTACTAGTTGCATCTAAGAAATGAAGATGAATGTCTTTGCTGGTTAAAATAGATGAATTAATTTTAAAAATTTCCTTATTATTTTTTATATAACTAACTACTACTTCTACACTTTCTTGCATAATCTTTTCTAAATTGCCTGTAATAATAATATTTCCTGAGCCTTCATAATAAATGCTTTCTAGTTCGCTAACTACTCCGCCATCAGCAGTAACTGCTAAAGTATTGACAACTCCAACTTGGTCATGCTTACTGATGGTATCTTTAAAGTACTTACTCGGTCCTAGTAATTCTAAAATTAATTCCTTAGTAATTTTAGGGTTGTCGATATTATTATTCATAATTAGCTTACGAATAACGGTAGTAATAACTCTTTCTAATTCCCGAACTCCCGCTTCATTAGTATAGTTTTCAATTAATTCTTTTAAAATCAAATCGCTAATTTTGAAATTCTTAGCGAGAATATTATGCTCTTTTAAAATTTTAGGAACTAAGTATTTTTTAGCAATTTCAATTTTTTCATTAATTGTATAACTATAAAGATTGACTATTTCTAAACGGTCTAATAATTCATAAGGTATATCGTATATATTGTTGGCCGTTAAAATAAATAAGACTTGCGATAAATCATATGGTTCTTCTAAATAGTTATCAATAAAATTATTGTTTTGCGATTTATCTAAGATATCTAATAAAACACCAGCAGGGTCACCATGATTATCATTAACCATTTTATCGACTTCATCAATTAATATGACCGGATTACTAACTTGACATCTTTTTAAGGCTTCGATTATTTTACCAGGACTTGAACCTAGATAAGTTCTTTTATGTCCATTTAAGATGGCACTGTCATTTAAACCGCCGACATTTATTTTCGCAAACTGACGATTTAAACTATCGGCAATAGATTTAGCAAAGGTTGTTTTACCTACTCCAGCTGGACCAATTAAACATATGATGGGAGAAAATATTTCGGGGTTACGGTTTTTCGCTGCAATATATTCTAAAATCCGACTTTTGGCTTCTTCCATGCCATAATGGCTTTTATTTAAAGATACACGAATGTCTTCTAAATCAGCGTTATCTGTACTATATATACCCCATGGTAAATTTAAAATCCAATCTAAGTAGTTGCGGATATTACCTAGTTCTGGTGAAACATCAACCGTGTATTCAAATTTTTTGATTTCCCTTTTAATCTTGGTAATTGTATTTTCATTATTAAGTTTTAAATTTTCTAAAGTTTCCATATACTTTAAAACTTCAAGATCTTTAAAATTATTCTCCCCTAACTCTTCTTGAATTTCTTTAAGTTTTTCTTTTAAAATATATTCCCTTTGACCATTTTCTAAAGATATCCGCATTTTTTCTTCAATTTTTTTATCGATTTTAATGGCTTCGATTTCAATATTTAAAAGTTCCATTAATTTTTCAGCCCGAATTATCGGATTGATTTCTTTTACTAACTCTAACTTATCAGTAAAATTTAAGGGCATAAAAGCCGAGATTATATCGGTTAATTTATTTAAATCTTTTATGTTACCAATATCATTTACAATACTATTAGAAATACCTTTTCCATTTTTAGTATAACTTTTAAATAAACTCGTTAATTTACGTTTATATGCCCCGCTTGTTACTTTATCAAAAGGGGGAACATCTAATTTTTGATAGCTACATTCTAAAATTTCTTTATCTTTTTTATCATTTTTAAAATTTGTTATTTTTATTCGAAATAAACCTCTTAAAGTTACCCGTAAATTTTCATTCGGTAACGAGATAATACTTTTTACTTTAGCAACTACTCCGACATTAGGTAAATCATTGATATCTGGATTCTCTTCAATTTGATTTTCTGGATTTATAATTACAATTTCTTTTTTAAATTTTTCATCGGATAAATTAATAATTTTTTTACTTATTTCATTGTTTAAATCGATTTTAACTTCTTGATTAGGTAGAACTAATAAACCTTTAAGTAGCATAACAGGTAGAATATTTTTCATGATGTTTATCAGCTCCTTTTGTAATGTTTTTTATTATACATTTTTAATATTTTAATGTAAACTTTTTTTTAAGAAAAATTTAAAAATGTTGTCAGTGGTATAAAAATTTAATTTAAATGACTAACTGAATGCTATATTATATTTAGAGGTGAAAATTTTTTATGGATAATAAATTTAACTTAACAAAAGACCAAAATATTTTTGTCGCTAAACGAAATGTTGTGGATTATATTTGGAAAAGCGCTAATCTAGAAGGCATAAAAGTAACTTATTCTGAGACTCAAGCCATTTATGATGGTGGGATTGTTAATGGTTTAACCGTTGATAAAATTATTGCCATTAATAATCTAAAATATGCTTGGCAATTTATATTATAAAGTGATGATATATATTATGATTTTAATACATTGTGCCATTTACATAAAATAACTTGTGATAAATTAGTTTTAGAACAAAATTTGGGAAAATTAAGAACTACTCCCGTAAATATGGGCGGAACATCTTGGAAACCACAATTTCCTTTTGAAAGCCAAATTAAAGAAGAATTAAATGATTTATTAAATCAAAGCGAAAAATCCAAGACAGAAATAGCTATTGAAATAATGCTATGGATTATGCGGCGTCAAATGTTTATTGATGGCAATAAAAGAGTGGCTATGTTATTTGCTAATAAAATTATGATTAATAATGGTTGTGGAATTTTATCCATTTCCCAAGAAAATCAACCGACTTTCTTTGAAAAATTAATTAAATTTTATGAAACAGGAGATAACAGTGATTTAAAACAATGGATTTATGATAAATGCATTGATGGATTAAATTTTTGATTTGAAATATTATCTCTATTAAAAATTTTATGTTTTTTAATGTTAATCATAGTATAATTAATAATGAGGATGATTTAATGAATAAATATATGAAAATTGCTAATGAGCAAGCTTTAAAAGGCATAAATAATCAAGAAGGCGGTCCTTTCGGGGCCATAATTATAGATCAAAATGATAAAATTGTTGGAATTGGTAACAACCAAGTTTTAAAAGAAAAGGATCCTACATTACATGCTGAGATAGTAGCAATTAAAAATGCTTGTAAAACATTAGATACTCATGATTTGAGTGGTTGCACTATTTACACCTCATGTGAACCCTGTCCTATGTGTTTATCCGCTATAATATGGGCTAATATTAAAACAGCTTATTATGGATGTACTAAAAAGGATGCTGCTGATATTGGTTTTAGAGATGATGATATTTATGAATTTATTAAAGGCCAAAATCAAATGATTAATTTAAAACAACTGGATAGAGAAGAATGCTTAGATGTTATGAAAAAATATAAAGGCAAAATGTATTGAATTACAATTGCCTTTATTTTTATATATTCTAATCTATTAGAAAAAAAGGTCGAACACCACCTGAAAGAGCTGCGCGATTATAGCCGGCATTGCCATCAATATTGACACTAGCAAAGTCGGAAAAACTAGTAACTGCTCTTAACCAGTACCAATATCTGTTTCCGTTTAAATCACGAGTGATTAATTCTGGCCTTAATTGAAAGATGGCAAATTGGCGATTATTTGCTCCAACATCATAACCGGCAGAACTCCAGACAGTTGTGCCGAAGACATTGACCTCACTCATTAAATCTAATTTGCGAGTTTCCCATGCCCAATCACTTGATGTTCCAGTATTTTGACCATACATATTATATCTAGTTGATTCCATAGCAGTTGACACTGAGTTACGATATTCAAGGACATGTGTTCCAAAATCCGGGGATATTTTATTCGTTAAAATCGTAGTTAAAGTTGTTTTATACATTACGCTTCCTTTATAGCCGCCTTCTGTTGTATCTGTAGCATTCATTTGAGCACTACCTAAACTAGCTGCTGGGATTATCGTCGCATGATGAGTTTCTAAACCATCATTTTGATCACCTATACCTAAATAGTTGTCTAAATCGGCTATTAACCATATAGTTTCATTCTTACCTTTAAAATAATCGCCAACATAAATATCATCAAATGTTCCATTGCTTATTTGGCCATATAAATCGCGACCATTTACTGTGGTTCCATTATAATAACTTGTTATATCTTTTCCTCGATACGTATTTCTTCTTAAAGCTATTCCTGCTTGAATATATTTATCATAATCAGTTTTACTCATACTTGAGGTAAATGTTAAGGTACATTTACTATTACTTTCAATGTAATCTAAGTTCAACCTCCAAGCATTGTAATCCCATAAACCTTTGGTCTTACTACTTGTACAACTTACATCGACTTTGTAATATTTATCATTGCTTCCTTTAGGACTTGTCGGCATATCGGTCTTCTTTACTCCATCCACCATGATGGCTAACTTGACATCATACCCAAAATCTGGGACCTCTCCTTTGATTACATTGTAATCTTTCTTTGTTTCATATAAGGCATAACTCTTATTTAA
>CANQGB010000062.1 GCA_947600335.1 uncultured Bacilli bacterium
AACTTTATTTATTATTTAACTCATATATAAAATAAGGTTGATTTAACAAAAAAATTCATAAAATACCTAAACTCAAATAAATATTTAGAGATAGTAAAATCTCTTTTTTTTTTGTATAATATGAGAGAGGTGTAATTTTATGAAAATATTAACAGTTAATGCTGGTAGTTCCTCTTTAAAATTTAATTGTATTGAACTTCCAGAAGAAAAAGAATTAATTAGTGGTTATTTTGAAAAAATAGGAATGAATGGTAGTTTTTATAATATAAAAATAAACGGTTCTAAAATTAAAAGAGAAGTAGAACTTGCTGATCATTCAGTTGCTATCAAATATTTAATTGAAGAATTATTTGGGAATAATATAATCAAATCTTTAGATGAAATAGATGGAGTAGGTCATCGTTTAGTTCATGGTGGTGATAAGTATAATTCTTCTGTTATTATAACTAAAGATGTTATTGATACCGTTACAGAATTATCAAGTTTAGCGCCTTTACATAATCCTGCTAATATTGTGGGAATTAAAGCTTTTATGGAAGCTATGCCTAATACCCCAATGATCGGCGTTTTTGATACCGCTTTCCATCAAACAATGGATGAAAAAGAATATTTATATCCTGTTCCAAGTAAATGGTATAAAGATTACAGTGTACGGAAATATGGGTTCCATGGTACCAGTCATAAATATATAACTAAAGTTATGCAAGAAAAATTAGGTAAAGAAGATGTTAATCTAATCAGTTGTCATATTGGTAGTGGTGGAAGTATTTGTTGTATTAAAGATGGTAAAAGTATTGATACTACCATGGGATTCAGTCCTAACTCTGGTATTATGATGGGAACAAGATGTGGTGACATTGACTATTCTATAATTCCTTACTTAATGAAAAAAACTGGTTTAGGAATTGAAGAAATCGATACGATGTTAAATAAACAAAGTGGTTTATTAGCTATTAGTGAAAGATATTCTGACCATCGTGATATAGAAGATGGTATGGCTAGCGGAGATAAATTATGTTTCCTTGCTAATGATATGTATATTGACCGGATTGTATCTTATATAGCTAGATATTATGTTAAACTAGATGGCAAAGTAGATGCTTTAGTCTTTACCGCTGGTCTTGGCGAAAATGCTCGTGAATTCAGAGAAAACATAATTAATAAACTTGGTTCTTTAAATATGTTTATTGATAAAGAACAAAATAATAAAATTGCTGGTTACTTAGATATTCATGAAGGTAAAATTTCTAGTAATGAATCTAAAACTGATATCTATGTTATTCCAACAAATGAAGAATTAATGATTGCATTAGATACTTACGAATTAATTAAATAAGAAAGGGTGAATTATAATGGTAAAGGATTTGGCTAGAAAAATTTTTAAAGAAATAAAAAAATTTGATACAATTGTTATTGCACGACATATTGGGCCAGACCCTGATGCCATTGCATCCCAAATTGCTTTACGCGATGCCATTAAAAAAACATTTCCCATGAAAAAAGTTTTAGCTGTAGGAATGGGAGTTGCTAAATTTAAAAAGTATGGTCTTTTAGATAAATCTGATTTTACGGAAATAAGCGATGCTTTACTCATTTTAGTCGATGTTCCCAATATGGAACGAGTTGATGGAATCGAAGGCTTAAATTATAAAAAAATAATCAAAATAGACCATCATCCTAGTAGTGATAAATTTGCTCAAATTGATTTAGTAGATGAAACTGCTTCAAGTACATGTGAAATTATATCAGAACTGATTTTTAATACGAAGTTAGTTTTAGATAAAGATATTGCTAGTAATCTATTTTTAGGTATTGCTAGTGATAGTGACCGGTTTCGAATTAAATGTACAACTTTAAAAACTTTTGAAATTGTTGCTAATTTAATCAAAAAAACTAATTTAGATTTTGTACCTTTATATGAAATATTATATGAACGACCTTTAAATGAAATTAAGTTTCATGCTTATTTGTCAGAAGAATTAAAGGCCAGTGAAAATGGTTTTGCTTATGTTAAAATATCGAGTGATATTATCAAAAAATATAAAGTAGATACCGCGACAGCTTCTAATATGGTCAATGATTTTAATTATATTAAAGATATCTATGTTTGGTCTTTTATTACCTATGATGAAAAGAATGGTTTGTATAAGGTTAATATTCGTAGTCGAGGGCCAGTTATTAATGAAATTGCTAGTAAGTATAATGGCGGTGGTCATAAATTTGCTAGTGGGGTGCGAACTACTAAAGAAGAAGATATTGATAATTTGTTAAAAGATTTAGATGAAGAATGTCACAAATATAAAGAAAATTTAAATGAAGAAAAGTAGACAGTGTTTGTTTACTTTTTTTATATAAAAATTTTTTTAATGAGTAAATTCTGTTATAATATAATAGATGGTGAGAAAAATGAGAGGAAAAAATGCGGCTTTTTTGTGGACAGTGATTCATTCCCTTGGCGATACAATCGAGGAAAAGATTTTACTAAAATATAACGAATTACAATATTTATTTTGGATGAGTTTCTTTACGGGCATTGTCGCGATTATTTTTTGTTTATTTGGCCATGTTGAAATGTCAGTTATTTCTTTTGTGGTATTAGTTATCTATTCTTTAGCCATGAGTGGTGGTGATTTTTGTTATGCCAAAGCTATTCAAACTTTACCGATAGGCTTAGCTAATCTCATCGATGCAGGTAGTTTATTTTTAATTTTAGTTTGTGATATTATTCTCGGCTATATTAAGCCTAAATTGATTTTTTTAATATTATTTGCCATATTTTTCATAGCTATTTATGTTTTTACTTACGAAACTAATAAAATGAAAGGGGAAATTACTAATAAAAAAATTGATTTAAAAAATATTTTTATTTTAATAACCGCTACGATTTTTTATGCTTCAGAACCTTATTTTATTAAGTTGGCGAGTAGTAAAGGAGCAAATGAGTTAGGTATAAATTTAGTTTATAATTTAGTGGCAATTCCCTTTTTTTATATTTTGTATTTAAAAGAAAAGAAACATCTGGGTAAATTATCTTCTAAAGACAAAAAAGAGTTTTATGGGTTAACCATTTTAACAGGAATTATTTATGCCTTTACGGGTCTTTTAAATATGATAGCTTATCAAGCTGATACCCCAATTTTGATAGCTTTAATTATGAAAATGCAATTATTTATAGTTGTAATTTTGTCGGTTATTCGCAAGACTGATAAAATGAATTTAAAAAAATTTTTATCTTTGTTAGTAGGAATTATTTGTATTTTAATTATGTCTTTTCTAAATAATTAATTTATTCTTGACATTGACCTTGGGTTATAGATTATGTTAGGGGTGGAAAGGAGAGAAATATGTTAATTAATGAAGTCGAAAGTAAAGTTGGTTTATCGAAAAAAAGTATTCGGTATTATGAAGCTAATAATTTATTAACAATCAATCGAGATACCAAAAATGATTATCGGGATTTTAGTGAACAAGATATTTTAATCTTACGAAAAATTAAGTTTTTGCGCGAGTTAGGTGTACCAATTAAAGACTTAAAAATGTTAAAAGAAAATAAACTAAGTTTGAATGATTGTATAATTGAGCGAATGAAACAGATTAAGAATGAACAAGAAAATTATCAAAAGACTTTAGATATGTGTAGTGAAATTTTAAAAAATAATGATACTTATGAGAATATAGATATTACAAAATACTTTATGGAAATATCGAAATTAAATAAGGAGGGATTTACCATGCGAAATTTAAAATCACAAAAAAGTAAAAAAATAATCGGGGCCGTTTTTTCAAGTTTAATATTTGCTTCGGTTTTAATTGCCGTATTAGTTTTAATTATTTATTTGAAAATTAAAGAAGATAATATGCCTTGGATTATATTCATTATATTTTTAAGTATTATTAGTATCCCTTTGGGGGCAATTGTTTATAATTTAGTTTTAAGAATTAAAGAAATCTTAGGAGGAGAAGAAGATGAAGCTAGTAAATATTGATTATGTTCCAGGGTATGAGATTACCGAGGCTTTGGGAATTGTTAAAGGCCAAATTGTTATGTCAAAAAATATTGGGAGAGATTTTTTAGCCGGGATGAAAACTATCGTAGGTGGCGAAATTGCTAGTTATACAGATATGATAGCTCAAGCTCGAAGTATGGCCACTAAAAGGATGGTTGATGAGGCAAATAATTTAGGAGCCGATGCGATTATTAATATTCGCTATGGTTCTTCAGCCGTAATGAATGGAGCGGCCGAAATTATTGCTTATGGAACAGCTGTTAAGTTGAAAAAATAAAAAGAAACGAAAATCACTTTAGATATTCGTTTCTTTTTTTTTGAGTAAAATTATTAATTTTTTTAAATTTTGAAAATTTGAGTAAAAAATAATACAGATTTTGAAAATTTGATAATAAATTTTGAAAAAGTATATGTAAAATAAAAAAATCTGCAATTTGCTAAAGTATAATAAATAAGTTATATTGGACATGAGCTACCCAATATTGGAGTTTGCCACTAACAAATACGAAAGTAGGAGGAAGTGGTCTTGATGATGAAGAGAATCTATGCAATAATAGTAATCTTACTAGAGATAATAATTCTATTATTAATACTATCCGACTAGTTAGCTAGTCAAAACAGGGTTTTGGTTGATAAGAAGGGTTAAAAAAGCACCACTCAGTAAATGAGGGTGTTTGCTCTAAATGGCAAGCACCATATAAGGTAGCTTGCTTAACTAAATAATAATATAAAAGAAGATATAAGTAAAGAAAAAATGACAAACTGACAAATTTCTTTTTTCTTCTATGTTATATTATAAATGTAAAGAAAATACCATATAGATATTGTAATTAAAAGTAAT
>CANQGB010000063.1 GCA_947600335.1 uncultured Bacilli bacterium
ACCGATATGCCAACCAGTCCATTAGGTAAAGATGGCAAATATTATGATGTCAAAGTAAGTTGTACAAGTAGTAAGACAACAGGCTTATGGGATTACAATGCCTGGAGGTTGAACTTAGATTACATTGAGAGTAATAGCAAATGTACCTTAACATTTACCTCAAGTATGAGTAAAACTGATTATGATAAATATATTCAATCAGGAGTAGCCTTAAGAAGAAATACGTATCGAGGAAAAGATATAACATCTTTATGGCAAAGTGGCGACTTATATACCCAAATAAGCAATGGAACATTCGCAGATATTTATGTTGGTGATTATATAATAAGCAATACAAATGATGCTTTTGGTAAAAAGATAGTATGGTTAATAGCGGATTTAGATAATTATTTAGGAACTGGCGATCAAGGGGATGGGCTAGTGCAACATCATGCTACAATTATTCCATCTTATCAATTGCAAAAAGCCAAAATGAATTCAACTGACACGACTGTTAAATGCTATTTTGGAAGTGATATGTATAAAACAACGTTGAATAGTATTTATAGTCAATATATAGCACCGGATTTTTGTAAGCCTGGTTCAGATTGTCATATTATCACATATCGAAGCTTAATAGCCAATGATTTTGATGCTTCCAGGTCAAATATGTATGGTCAAACTACTGGTGCATCAAAGGGCTGGGAATGGGCAAGTAGAAAGTTAGATTTAATGAGTGAAATCAATGTTTACGGAACAACAATTTTGTCGTCGAGTTTTTATGATGTCGGAATAGATAACCGACAATATGCCATATTCCAGTTAAGACCAGAACTTATAAATCAAAGCATAAATAGTGTATCTGGAGTAAGTACTGGACGATTCTGGTATTGGTTAAAAGCTGTTACTAATGCTAATAATTTTGCTAATGTTGATATTCAGGGCTATTCTATTGATGGTTATGCCTCTTATTCAGAGGGTGGAGTACGGCCTCGATTCTTAATTGGATAGTATAATATGTATAATTGAAATTTTTGGCCAAAAAATAAAAAGAAGATTGATGAATTTGTAAGTAACTCTATTTATCAAATCTTCTTTTTATTTTATAACTTCATTTAAATATACTTGATAAGCTTTGGTTTCTATTTCATTTTGATATTCATGGTAAGGTAAGTTTTTACTTTCCATGATTTTTTTTACTAAATATTCAGTAAAATGCGGATTACGAACTAAGATAGGCCCCAATAAATAAGTACCATAAAAATTGTTTTTAGTAATGCCTTCATATTTACTATCCGGTAAATAACCACAACCTTTAATTACTTCAAATAAATGTAATTCATCGACATCGGTTAAAATTGTATTGCGATTTTGAAAACCAATTACATCATCTTCTAAATTATGGAAACTAAAATCTTGTTCATCGACAATTCGATAATTTACTTCTTCACTATGATAATTCAAAATATTTAAAGTATTAATATTCTTCTTATCTAAATCTAAATAACTCTTGCCAAATAAATTTAAGGATGTTCCGGTGACAATAAAAAATTTATTATCTTTAATTGCTTTTTTTATCGCTTCTTTGTATTGTTTAATATTTTCTAAAACTAATTTAAAACTTTCATTACTACCACAGCCTAGATAAAAAATATCATATTTAGTAAAATCGATTTTATCTTCAATCGATAAATAGTCAGTAATAACTTTTAAGTTTTGTTTTTCTAAATGATTAACTAAAACGCGAACATTGCCATTTTCCCCATATAAATTCATTAAATCATAATATAAATGAGCAACTCTAATTATTTCCATTATTAGCCTCCAAAATCTTTTGCTTTAAAATCGCCGTCATATCAAAACAAACCATTGTATATAAATCGTATTTTGTTTTCTTAGTAATTAAATCTAATATTTCATCTAAATCTTCAACTATAATAATTTTTTTGGCATCAATATTGGCATATAATAGCCGATTAGCTACATCCCATTTGAAACGTCCAATACAAAATATTTTATCAATGTTACTAGTATTTAATAATTCAAACTCTACATCCCATAGCCAAGAAACATCATTAAATTTATAACGACGGGATACATTATCAAAACCTAAAATAACAGAAACTTTTTCATTCTTATCGATAATATATTTTAAAGATTGATAGTAACTTAAAGCATTTTCATTTTTACTTTCCAAAAAAGTAATATGACGATTATTAAATTGATAAGTCTTGCCTCGTTTAGCTTTCATCGTATTGGCATTTAACGCAAAAGTAATTTCTTCTTTTTTGACACCAATAGTAGTTGTTAAAGCATAAGCAGCGATTGTCGAATAAGCTTCATATAAAATATCTTTATTTAAAGTAACTAATTCATTATTTATTTTCATCGTTTTATTTTTTAAATCAATATTGGTTCCGATAAAGTTCGGAGTACCTCGACTAAAATCACAGTTTTTACAGAAATAAGAACCGATATGACCATAGTGATAAAATTTATAAGTTAATTTTTTATGACATTTAGGACAGTAAGCATTATCAATACTTTGGCCTTTAAACTTGGTATAACTATCGACTGTTTTTTCTAAACCATAGGTTATAATTTGGCCTTTAAAATTTAATTTTGTTTTCATAAGTCCGGCATCATCGGCATTTAAAATTAAAGTAGTTTGTTCATCAATAGTTTCCATGATAGCATTATAAACTAAATCGATACTGCCATTTCTGGCTGGTTGGTCGCGGGTAATATTAGTGATAATTAAATGAGTTAGTTTATTTTTGCGAAAACCTAAATGAAGGTGTTTTTCATCAATTTCTAAAAGTAAAATGTCATGTTTGAAACGGCCAAAAATGGTGCAGTTATTTAAAATCAAAGTTGTAATTCCCCGAATTCCATTGGACCCAGTTTCATTATAGACAACATCATAACCATTGCTTTTTAAAATGTGGGCAATTAAATTAGTTGTCGTTCCTTTACCTGATGAACCAGTAACGCCAATGACATATTTAGGATACTTTATTTTTTCTAAAACTTTTGGGCGAATATTATAAGAGAAAGTTCCCGGTAAAACAGTTCCATTTCGTTTAGTTATTTTACATCCTAATGTAATTAGTTTATTGACAATTATTTGAAAAGCTGTAATCATAAAAACCACCTAATATTATTATAACATGTAATTGAAGTAATACAAAAAGGCTTTGTTAATAGTTTGTCAAAAAACATCGGAAATAATGTGAAAAAAATTTTCCTTAATTGACTTTCTTAAATATTGATAGTAAATTTAGATTAGAAAAAGAATAGATAAAAGCAGTACTAATTATCAAAAGTGCTGCTTTTTTTAGTGAAAGGGATAAAGTATGAGTCAAATTTATGAAAAATATTTAAGTTTAAAAAAAGAAAATAGTAATTATTTATATCTATTTCGGAGTGGTAATTTTTATATATTTTTAGCGGAAGATGCGGATACCATTAACAATTATGTCGTTTTAAAAAGAACAAAGTTTTGTAAAGAAGCCCAAAAATGCGGGTTTCCCATTGCTAGTTTAGAGGAGTATTTAAAAGTGTTTAAAAATCATCGGTTAAAAATTAAGGTTATTGACCAAGTCGAAGAGAAAAGTTTAGATAAAGCGATTAATAAACTGCAAAAAATTGATTTAGACCAAATAACACCGATTAAAGCCTTAAATATTTTAAAAGAACTAAAAAATTTATTATAAAAAATTAGATTATATGTCGAAAGTAATGTGCAAACTTTCTTTTTTTGTTATGCTTACTTTAGGTGATTATATGATTCTTTATTATCAAAATGGGACTTTGTATGTTAATTTTTTAACTTTGACGAATAAGTCTACTTTTGAATATAATAAACAAAGAATATTTAATATTATACAGGAGTATAGTATTGAAAATGTAGTAGTTAAATTACCACGAGAATATGATAAAAATTTATTTAGGGTATTTAGAAGAGAATATTACGCTACTTTTAATAAGGCTTTGCGATTAAAAGACATTTATTAAAATAAACAAATATAGTATTCGACAAAATACTTTTTTTCTATATGTTAAATTATAAATGTAAATAAAATACCATAGAAATATTGCAATTAGAAATAATACAAATTATAATAAAGGTATAAAAAATAGAAGGAGAGAGAAAATATGGAATTAAAAAAATTCAAGAAAAACAATAAATATAAGAA
>CANQGB010000064.1 GCA_947600335.1 uncultured Bacilli bacterium
CCCCCCCCAGACACATTCCTGCTATGCCTAGAGCGAGGAGAGTCTTCTTATATTTATTGTTTTTCTTAAATTTTTTCAATTCCATATTTTTTCTCTCCTTCTATTTTTTATACCTTTATTATAATTTGTATTATTTCTAATTACAATATTTTTATGGTATTTTATTTACATTTATAAGGTATCATGAAATTGAAAAATATTTTGTCAGAAAAACATTTTTATTTTCCATTCATTTTTGATTTACCATATTTATATATTTTTTTTACCATTTCTGGGTCAGACAATAATTCTTTTACTTTATCAACCAATACACCAAACTCTGGATCTTGTCCAAAATTTTTCTCTAGTCCTTCAACCGAATCAGTATAGAAGAAAGCCACAAATTTCCGGACAAATTCATCGATACTATCATCATTGATAACATTTTCAGCAACTAATAAAATCTTTTGGCCAAACATTCTTCCTTTTTCATCAATCAAATCAAATTTAAGTATACTTTCTTTAGAATGACTAAGGTTTTCCATATCAATTTGAATAACATACTTAACGGGATATTCCTCGCCATTTTCGCATTTTTTTAAATCAACAACTAGGCAAAAATTATCCTCAACACTAATTTTTACATCTGAAATATCATCTTTCTTTTTGTTTTTTAAAATCATTTTATATCTTCCTTTCAATTAATACTTCTATAATATATTTACAAAGAAAATTTGAAATTTCCTTTAAATTTAGCAAAATTTCTCAAAAAAAAATTAACTCTAGCACTTTAGAATTAATCTTTGGGTTTAAAAATTAACATTAACACAAAGGAAAAAATAACTACTCCGACAATTGCACAAGAACCTTTAGCTAACAAATTGGAAAACAAACCTAAAATTCCCATTTCTTGATAACCTATCATTGCGGAATCATAAAGTTGATAACCAAAATTAGAAATTAGAACACTGGCTCCGCCTCCTGCAAATTCAAAAAATTTATCGTAAAGACCAACAAGTCCTAAAAAAGCCCCTAAAACGGTAAACAAACTGGTAACATGTCCAGGAGTCAATTTTGTATTATCTAAAATAAGTTGGGCTAAAAAACATACAATTCCACTAAAAACAAAAGCCTTTAATATATTCATGCCATTACCTCCAGACTTAAAACATGTGCAATACTTGGAATCGCTTTCTTTTGATTAGTTGTATCTTTAGAATGCAACGAACCGGTGGCAATTAACAATATCTTTTTATATTTACTTGTTCTTAAAATTTTATTAAATAAAACCAACGGTAAAGTAACTGGGCCACTTGAACCGGAATAAACTTCTTGACTGCTTAAAAAGATTTCTCCCCCAGCATCAATATGATTTTTCATTTTTAAATCATAATTTTTCTTTATAAACTCTTTAAATATTTTCGAACCAATCTCCCCTAAATCACCAGTTAAAATTAAATCATAATAATTAATATCGCGATTCAACTCTGTTAAATGTTCCTTTAAAGCAATCGCGGCGGCTGGGGCCATAACTGCTCCCATGTGAGTAGCATCGGCCATATTATAATCCACTGGTTTACCAACTGTTGCACTTTCTAATTTAAATTTTGATACTTCTCTATCTAAAATAATTCCTACACTACCAGTAGCCGTAAAAGTCGTTGTTAAAGCCCTTGGTGCTCCATATTCAATCGGAAACCGAAATTGTTTTTCAGCATTTAAATTATGACTACTAGTTATAACAATAGCGTTATTAATTCTTTTAGTATCGATAAAATTAGCCGCGATAATAGCACCTTCTACAAAACTTGCACAAGCACTGTAAACTCCCAAAAAAGGAATATCAAAATTGACTGCATTATGATTTGTAATACTAATTTGATTAGATAAATCGCCACCAATTAATAAATCAATTTTACCCTTCATCTTATTTTTATAAAGCAAGTTGTCAATAACTACTCGTTGCATTTTTATTTCTGCATCAAGCAATGTTTTCTCTTGATAATAATAATCATCCATAACCAAATCAAATTTATGAATTTGACCTTCAGCTTCCATAGGTCCAGCCACGGTAAAAGAATCTTTAATATAAACATTATTAAATTTAAAACTAGCCATGAATTATCACCCCAATTATAGCAAAAATAAAGGCACTAATAATTCCATAAATAATAACTGAACCAGCCAGTTTAAAATAATTAGCACCCACTCCCGTTATTAAACCATCTTTCTTATAATCTAAAGTGGCACTAGCTACGGAATGTGCAAAACCAGTTGTCGGAATTATCAAACCAGCCTTAGCTTTACTAACCCAATTATCAAAAAAACCTAAAGCCGTAAATAAACAACCAATAAAAATAATAATCAAACAAACAATTTGATAAGCCTCTACTTCTGATACGGCAAAACATTTTAGAATTAAAGTTACTAAACCCTCAGCAATAGCTCCCATTAATCCCCCTATCATAAAAGCCCAAAAAGCATTCTTTTTTTTATTTTCTTTAGGAGTTAATTTATCAACCAATTTTTTATATTCATCTTTATTCATAACATCCTCCATTTCTATTATGAAAAATAAATTATTTTTTTATACATTAAAAAAAGGAACTTAATCCTTTTAAACCACTTCATAGTAATCTCGCATTTTATCTAATGCTTTTTTTTCATATCTTGAAACTTTTACTTGAGACATTTTTAATTTTCTCGCCGTTTCACTTTGCGTTAAATCATCAAAGTAACGATAATAAACCAATCTTTTTTCTTCTTCACTTAAATTATTAACGGCATCATAAACACTTAGTTTATCTATTAAAGACATATCTTCATTAGTACCTATTGTTTCATATAAACTACGGTCACTTTCTTCTGTTTTATCTAAACTTTGAACACTAGCAAAAGCATTCATCGCCATTTCTATAGTTTCTAAATCTATTTCTAAATAATCAGCCAATTCTTGATTAGATAAAATACGCCCATAGTTTTGCGCTAAAGCATATCTAGTTTGTTCTATTTTTTTATATAATCGCAATATATCTTTGCTAACTTTAATTGGTTTACTAGCATTAACTAAATTATACATTTCACCATAAATCGCCATATAAGCATAAGTGCTAAATTTAGTGTTTCCATCATCTTTATAATTACGATAAGCTTTGATAGCCCCTAGAGCTCCTGCTTGAAATAAATCTTCTTTATCTACTCCATAAAAATACTTATTGGCAATGTCATAGATTAAACCTTGATTTTGACTTATTATTTCTTGTTCTGTCATATTACACCTGTATTAAATTTAAAGCTGTTAATTCACTAGCCGTTTCTTTGATTCTTAACTTTCGAATATTTTTACTAATTTCATCAGGAACTTCACAAATGTATATTTTTCCTTTATTAGCTTTTATAGCGCATTTGGTATTTAAAAGAGCATCTACTCCTGAATCATCAATATCATCAAGTAAAAATAAATTGTATACTAAATATTTAATTTTATGTTTTAAAATTACTGGAACTAAATAATTATTTAATTTAAAAGAACCTTTTTTAGTTAAACAACCATTTAGCCTTACAAACAAAACTCCTTTATTATATTCTAAATCCATATTAAACATCTTTTTCAATTTTATCATTCCTTGCTATATGAATATAGAACAAAATTTAAAGAAAATATACATAATCGACAAAGGTTGTCAAAACTTTTTGGATTTTACTCCAGTTTTAGTTTCAATTCAATCGCTATTTCATTAATAAAATTATTATCATATTCACTTTGCATTTTTCAACTCTTGATATTATATCATTTATAGTAGATTTAAAATCTTTCATTTCATTTGCTAACATTTTAATTTCTTTTCTTTTAATTTGGCAGACGCATCTGACAAATTATTATTTTATTTAATGAAATAAAAAAAATTAAAACTACGCCTTCAAGACGTAGTTTTTAAGCAACCCTATAAGGGTATATTACTGGCGGCCTCCACATGGAG
>CANQGB010000065.1 GCA_947600335.1 uncultured Bacilli bacterium
CCTTTATTATAATTTGAATCATCTCTAATTACAATATTTTTATGGCACTTTCTTTACATTTATAATATAACACCCGATTAACAATTATTTTGTCGAACCCCTAAAATTTTTTCAAAAAAAGAAAGCCCTAGTCTTCCTTTTCATATTCACAATTAATACAAGCAATTTTATTTTTCTTTTTCACTAACATACTATGACATTCAGGACACTCTTGACCAACTGGCTCATACCATGAAGCAAAATCACATTTGGGATAATTACTGCAGCCATAAAAAGTTTTACCTTTTCTAGTTCTCTTAGCCACAATCTTCCCTTCACACTTAGGACAATCAGCCAATTCTTTAACTTGCTTTTCTTCTTTTTTAATATATTTACAAGTAGGATAATTACTACAAGCAACAAATTGTCCAAACTTACCATGCCGAATGACTAAATCACTACCACATTCGGGACAAACTTCGCCTGTTTTCTCGGCTTCCTTTTTCTCCATTTTTTGAAAAGCTTCTTCCACTAAAGGTTCAAATTTATCATAAAATTCCCGTAATACTTTAATATTATTTATTTCTTCATCTGCTATTTTATCCAAATCGCTTTCCATATTTCGGGTATATTCGACATTGACAATATCGCTAAAAAACTCTTGTAATTTATCTGTTGTTTCAAAACCAATAGTTGTTGGGACCAACTTTTTATCTTCCAAAATTACATACCCACGGTCTTTAATAGTCGATAAAATCGTCGCATAAGTACTTGGCCGTCCAATACCCAAGTTTTCTAGTTCTTTAATTAACGAACTTTCGGTATATCTTGGCTCTGGTTTGGTAAAATGTTGTTCTTTCGTAATAGCACTCGCAATAATAGTATTAGATTTATAAGATTTAAAATCTGGTAAAATTGTATCCTTTTGGTCTTCATACTCAGCATAAACTTTCAAATAACCATCAAAACTCAAAACACTACCCGTTGCTTTAAATAAATAACCGTTATTTTCCAAAGCTACATTCGTCGTCAACAATTTAGCACTAGCCATCAAACTAGCTAAAGCCCGAATGTAAATTAAATTATAAAGTTTATACTCATCAGGAGTTAAATATTTTTTTAAACTAGCTGGGGTTCTTAAAATACTAGTTGGTCTAATACCTTCATGGGCATCTTGCATTAGTTTATCTTTTTTACTAACTTTGACTCCACCAATATACTCTGGACCAAAGTTTTTCTTAATATATTCGTAAGTTTCCGCCACAAATGTATTAGATACCCGTTCAGAATCAGTACGCATATAAGTAATTAAACCGACAGTTTCCGTTCCAATATCGACACCTTCATAAAGTTTTTGCGCAACTTTCATCGTTTTTGATGGGGCAAAATTTATTTTATTCGCGGCCATTCGTTGTAAAGTAGATGTCTTAAAAACCGGATGGGCATTTTTCTTAACTTCATTGGATTTAACATCCTCAATCTTAAAGGCATTACTTAATTTAGCTAATATTTCATTAGCTTCAACTTCACTGGTTATCTTAACCTTTTTACCATGATATTTTTCTAAATCAGCCGTGAAGTCTTTAAAGTCGGCCGTAATACTCCAATATTCTTCCGGAACAAACTTTTCGATTTCTCTTTCTCGATCGACAATTAGTTTTAAAGCCACACTTTGCACTCGACCCGCACTCTTACCTCCCGTTTTAGATTGCATTAACTTACTTAATCTAAAACCAATAATTCGGTCTAATATGCGCCTTGTTTCTTGACTTTTAACTAAATCTTCATCAATTTTCCGCGGATGATTAATCGCATCAATTACGACATCTTTAGTTATTTCATTAAACACTACTCGACTATAATTATCATTTATATCCAACGTATCTTTTAAATGCCAAGAAATGGCTTCTCCTTCTCGGTCGGGGTCGGTTGCTAAATAAACATAACTACTAGCTTTAACATCTTTTTTTAAAGCATTAATATCTTTACTCTTGCCTTTTATCGGTACATAATTTGGTGTAAAATCATTATCAACATCTACTCCTAGACCATATTTTCCAGAAGTAGCCAAGTCCCTAATATGCCCTTTACTTGATACAACTTTGTAATCACTACCTAAGTATTTTTCAATGGTTTTACTCTTAGCTGGTGATTCCACGATTACTAATTTTTTCATAGTTCTATCCTTTCTTAGTTATTTAAGTTACAGCCTATTTTAAATCGTTTGTTTAGCTTCTTCTAAACATTCGCTTTTCTCTATTAAATCACGAACTGGTTTATATGTAAATCTATAATTAGGTAATGGACCATATTTTTGTAAAAGTTCTAAATGCAACTTAGTGGGATAACCTTTGTGTAAATCAAAACGATATTCGGGATGTTGTTTATGTAAATCATACATCATTTTATCTCGCGTGACTTTCGCAATTACACTCGCCGCGGCAATCGATAAAGATAAAGCATCACCATGAATAATACTGGTTGATGGAACATCTAATTCTAAAGGCATTGCATCTATTAAAACATGTTCAGGTTTTACTTTTAGCTTCTTTAAAGCTTCTAACATTGCCAATTTGCTTGCTTGATAAATATTAACCTTATCGATAGTTTGGGCATCAATTACGCCGATTCCAATAGCTATCGCTTCTTGATTTATAATTTCATAAAACTTATCGCGTTTTTTCTCACTTAGTTTTTTCGAATCAGTTAAGCCTTCTAAAAAATAACCTTGCGGTAAAATAACTGCCGCGGCCACAACTGGGCCTACCAAAGGACCACGCCCTACTTCATCGACTCCTGCAATTAAAGAAATATTTTGTTCCCACAACTCTTTTTCATATTTTAATAAATCAACTTCTTCTGCCATTTCTATCGAATGTTACTCCTTTAATCTTCTCTAACTTAATATCATTAATAATCATATTGTTAATTCTTTCATAATCAACTTCGCCTTTTTTAATTGCTCCAATATTTTGACCAATAATTTGATACACTTCTTCTAAATCACTTAGATCTGTCACTTTGTACCGTTCTTTTAATATGTCGGGATAATATTCTTTTAACATTTTTAAAATATAAACCGCAACATCATCTTTTGGCAATACCTCTAACTTAATACTCGAAAAAGCCGCTAAATTTAAAGATACTGTTTCATCATTTATTTTAGGCCATAGAATACCTGGGGTATCTAATAAAGTTATATTATACGGTGTTTTTAACCACGCAATATTTTTTGTAACTCCTGGATTATTTCCCGTATTAGCCACTTTTTTATTAGCTAATTTATTAATCAATGTACTCTTACCAACATTCGGAATACCAATTACTAAGGCCTTAATATCTTTGGAACCAAATCTTTTTTGTTTTCGTTGTTCTTGAATATCCTTGGTTATTTCATTAGTTGCATCGATTATCTTTTGATAATCCAAATTATTATTCAAATCTACTAACACTACTTTGGAACCTAAATTTTCGTAATACTTAACCCAATAATCGGTTACTTTTGCATCACATAAATCTTTCTTAGTCATTATAAGTATTTTCGGTTTATTCCCTATTACATCATAAATATCCTTTATTTTAGATGAATATGGTATTCTCGCATCAATTAATTCATAAACAATATCAATTAAATCATATTTTTCTTTAATAAGTCTTCTTGTCTTGGCCATGTGACCGGGATACCAGTTGATATTTATCGAATTTTGTCGGTTGTCCATTTAAATCACTTCCTTTGTAATACTACTTAATTAATCCACCATTACATTTTAACTCGTAAATCTTCTTATTATTTTTATAAATTATTTCAATACCACTAAAATAATCTAAATCTCCTTTTACCTCAAAAGTATATTTGTACTCGCCATTATCAAATTCTTTTGGTCCTCTTACAGGAATTACATTATTATCTTCTCCTACAAGCATTAAAGCAGGACGCAA
>CANQGB010000066.1 GCA_947600335.1 uncultured Bacilli bacterium
ATTAAGTCAAAAGAAAAGCCTAATCTCGTCAAAAATTAAACTTTTTTTATTATTTCAACTGTCAAACTCGGGTTATAACATATTTTGTTTACTGAGGGTAAACATTTCCGGCATAAAAAAGAACATTTCAGACAACATTGAAGGCAAAATAAAAGAAACTGAATTATTAAAAACTCAGTTCCCATAAGGACCATAATCTCTTCTCATCCTTACATACTTATTATACTAATCATTTAATGATTTGCCAAGTAGTTAATTGTAATTAATAGTATATTTTACTTAATTCTTTAATAAACTAAATTAATGACATAATAATTGACGAATATTAATATATTTGCTACATTATTTATGTCAAAAGCAATTTATTTGCTTGGGGTTCGTGGTATCACGGACGGTAAGAACTGGTTTATCTAGTTCTTATTTTTTGTTTTAATGGAAAATTTTTATTCCCTTATTTTTATAATAAGGATATTCAATAATTTTATTTTCAAATATTAGAAAATAAATCTGTTATTTCTAAACCAACATAAGTAGAACTATATTCTTCATTCCATTTAGGATTAAAATAAACCTCACTGATTTTAGATTTTAATTCTCAATTACTAATTTGTTTTGGAATGATATAATAAAAATTAGAAAAAAAACTAAAAAAATACGAGGTAATCAATTATTCAAAAAAATAAAAGCCCTGTAAAATCAACAAAAAATGAGAGTGACACATAATCATCACTCTCTTCAGGGGGTTTTGGTTGATTCATTCCTACTTAAAAGTGTAAGAACGATTCGAAAGGTTAGCATGACATCTATCATGCTAACAAAATCATATAATGAAATAATTTCTTTGTCAAACACTTTCAATAAAAAAACTTTTTTTGAATGTAAACTTTAATCTATATATACATTTATCCTTTTAAAATTTACATGTAAATTATTTATCATGAGATATTTTTGTTAATTCATCATAATATATAGTCTCAGCAAAAGACATATATGGAACTACATAAATAAGGGCAATTCCAAAAGTTAGTACGGATAATAAAATCCAACCAAAGAAACTTAAAATAAATAGAAAATAATCTAACTTGTAACCCTTCATTAATTTCTTACTCATATTTAAATATTCCATTGGTAAAAGGGAAGAATCATCAGCATAAAGATAAAATACCATCGAATATGCTAAAGATATAATTATACCTGGAATAATAAAAAGTAAACTTCCTAGCATGATTAAAATAGTCACTAAACAAGATATACCAAAAATAGGCATTACTTGACCAACAAAATTAAATATATCTTGGCGATTATAATCTTGATTACGCACGATTTTTAAAATATAAGCATATAAACCGACTGACAAGGTAGATAAAAATAATGAACTTACTAAATTTAAGGCAGTTTTCAAAATGCCATCCTTAAAAAGTAAAGTTAAGACTAAGTCGATTAAAAAATTTATAGCAATTATAACAACATAGCCATTCCAGAAATCTTTAAATTTTTCTTTTACCATTATTTGGGCTCTTTGTTTAATATCTAAATGATTCATTTTTTGTTCTAAATCAATTTTAAAAAATCGATTTAATTCCTCCTTATATTTATATTATATGTTAAACATTTTAACTAATCAAGATTTGTCAATTTATCTATGATTTTTTGATATTGAGGAAAATTTTTATATTCTTCTTTTTCTATAAATTCTTGACTATCTTCTTTAGCTTGCAATAAAATCTTGAAGTCTTTTTTTAAATCGCCAATTTTAAAAACCATATCGCCACTTTGTTTAGTGCCAAATAAATCACCTTCACGCCGCATTAAAAAATCTTGTTCACTTATATAGAAACCATCATTACTTTCACATAAGACTTTTAATCTTTGGTTATCTTCTTTATTACTAATTAAGTAACAGTAACTATCTAAATTATTTCGACCTACTCGACCGCGCAATTGATGAAGGGTAGCTAAGCCATAGTTATCCGCATTAAAAATTACAATCGTGGTGGCATTTTCAACATCCACTCCTACTTCAATAACCGTTGTTGCAATTAAGATTTTGATTTCCCCTGTTTTGAATTGATTCATTATTTTTTCTTTTTCTTTAGGTTTTATTTTACCATGCAGAATAGCCATGGGAACTTTGTTGTTAAAGGCTTTATTAAATTTTTCTTTTAAAGTATTAACATCGTATAATGAAGTATTTTCTTGTTCTTCGATGGCCGGAGCAACAACATATATTTGATGACCATTTTTAATTTCTAACCATAAACTTTCTAAGACCGATTTTAATTCACTTTCTTTTTTGATGAAGGTTTTGATTTCTTTTCGCCCACTCGGTTTTGTTTTTATCATACTAGTAGCCATGTCTTTATAAATAACTAAAGCATATGTCCGAGGAATGGGTGTAGCACTCATATAGATAATGTCGGGTAAATGACCTTTATTTTGCAGATTATTTCGTTGATTAACACCAAAGCGATGTTGTTCATCAGTCACTACTAACCCTAAATTTTTAAATTCTACATCATCGCTAATTAACGCATGAGTTCCTATAATAATGTTTATCTCCCCTGTTTTTAGTTTGGCTAAGATATTTTGATGTTCTTTTTTACTTTGTCCACCTGTTAATAACTCAATATTAACATCAAAGTTGGAGAACAATTGCTTAATATTAGTAAAATGTTGTTTAGCTAATATTTCAGTTGGAGCCATTAAGGCACTTTGATAACCAGAAAGAAATGTTGCATACATACATACAGCAGCTACGATTGTTTTACCACTACCTACATCACCTTCAATTAATCTATTCATTCTTTTAGCTTGCCTTAAATCTGCTAAACATTCATCGATGGCTTTTTGTTGGTCATAAGTTAGTTCAAAAGGTAGTTGTTCGATAAAAGCATATATATCTTCGTTGGAAAATTGATGAGGTAAGCCAATAATTTTATCATTTTTCTTTTTTAAATAATTTATCTTAAGCATAAAAAGAAAAAACTCTTCATAAATGAGACGCATCTTAGCTAACTTTAGAGAATTAACATCAAGGGGTTTGTGCAAAACATTTAAAGCAGCTTTTTTGTCTAAAAAGGCATATTTTTGGTTTAAAGCGTCAGGAATATAATCAATTAGTTCAATATTTAAATTTAAAGCATTTAAAATTATTTCATTTAAACTACTATTTTTCATTTTTTTGTTGAGATGATATATGGGTTCAATTTTTATTTCCGTAGTAAAGCCTAGAGTAAGATTACTAGCAACAAAACTATTTTTCATTTTGTCATACTTACCTACCAGCGTTATTTCTTTACCAATATCGAGATGAGTTTTTAAATAGGCCCGGTTAAAAATCGTGACATTAAATAATAAATGACCACTCATGGCTTTAAAAGTTAGACGATTTAAATTTCTTTTTATGTAAAAAACTTTAGGTTCACTTTCAATAGTGGCATTTACAGTTACGGTAGATAAATTAGAGGCTTCTTCTAAATTTATGGGATTATAAATATTATAACGATAAGGATAGTAATTTACTAAATCATCCATTGTATAGATATCTAAATCGTTTAATGCTTCGATAGTTTTGGGGCCAACTTTTTTAATATCTGTAAGTTCCATATCACGACTTCCTTGCTGTTTTTATTATAACAAAGAAGTGAACAAATGTATATGTTTTAATTTTGGGAATTTTTTTAATTTTTTTTACAAAAAATGATTGACAAATTAGGTTCTTTCCTTTAGTATATATTTCACCAATTCACTTATAGGCGAATTGGTGCTAGTATCACACTAGTCAACCCCTTTTTATTCTTTTAGAAGCTGTCTTCAGGGGGCAG
>CANQGB010000067.1 GCA_947600335.1 uncultured Bacilli bacterium
TGCGTTGCTGTGCAATAATTTTTTTAATTATTTTAATTTTTTTTCAAATAACTATTGACTTTTCATAGTTGGTCTCCATCAACATTGAAAAAGGGACCCCTAATAATAGAGCTCCCTAAACAACGAATAGGCTAATATGTTCATCGAATAAATTCTTCACAATGCTATTCATGATGTTATAATTTAGACTGACTAATATGTTCCTCGAATAAATTCTTCACAATGCAGTCAATTACAACTTGTAGTAATATATTACCATATTTTTTTGAAAAATCAAATATTTTTTGATTTTTCTACCTTTATTATATGTAAGCTTTATTAAAAATATTATTGTTTATTTAATAACTACTATGTTTTTTTATTTTCTTCATAATTTTTAATTGTTTCTTCATCATCGCAAGATAAGTGAGGTTTATATAATAGAAAAAACAAAAGCAAATGCGAAAAATGCAAAGCTTCGTATTTTTTAAAATCTGTATTAGTATAATATGGAATAGCGTATTACAATGAAATTCAATAGAATAACTTTAAATAATAAAAAGCCCTATAATAAAGGACTTTGTAAATTCTAATGGTGTTCTAGATGAGATTCGAACTCATGACCTTTGGCTTCGGAGGCCAACACTCTATCCAACTGAGCTACTAGAACATTGATGAAAACATTATAACATTATTTTACTAGTTTTGTCCAATTTTGCTTGAGTTAAAGAAAATAATTATTATAATAAAAGGAGAAAGAGGATTTATAATGAATGATTTAAAAATTTCACTAGAGAATTTACGAGATAGAATTAATTTAGAAAAAGATTATTGGGAAAATATGAGTAATACGAACTGTTATGCTTATGCTTTAGGATTAGATATTGCCGAGAAAGATATTATAGAAAAAGCATATCATCCAGGAGTTATAGCTAATTCCCCAATAAAACTTCCCGATTTTTTTGCTTATGATGATTTAATTACCAATGTGTTTTTAGATTTAGAGGCTTTAAAAATAAACTATCGCGAAATAGATTGGGATACTAAAATTAATGATGATGAATGGAAAATTGCGTTAATGGTGGCTAAGTATCAAGAAGATAAATATTTTGATTTTCATTTTTTAAGACAAAGAAAAGATGGTTATTGGTACCATAAAATTGGTTATTCAGGTTTAATTACTAGGCATGATAGTAAGGGAATAATTATTGATAATCCCCAAAATTGTTGTATTTATAATGAAACTTATGATAGATGTTTAAGTTTGTCACTTAAATAAAAAACTTTTTTTGATTTAATTTCTTTTGCGGTTTTAAACTGTAAGAATAGTCAAAAGTTTCAGAACTTGGTGCTGGTTCAAAATAATCTGAGATAGGGGTAGCTATATAAATACGGCGTAGTTCATTTAGGTTATATCGACTTTGAGTTAGATAAGTTCTCAGTTCAATTAATGTATCAACTAAAGAATAATTATTATTAATTTGATTTGATTCAGTATTAGGCATAAATTTTCCTCCTAACTTATATTATACTAGAATTATAATTAATTTGGTATCTAGAATAAAGTTTTGATATAATAAATTTAGAAGGAGGGAAAGTATGAAAGATATATTTAATAGAACGACTAATTCTATAATTGTTTCATCAATCATAGCAGGGATTTTAGGAATTGTGATGTTAATTTATCCAAATATTTCAATAAAAACCATTGGTTTAATTGCCGCAATTTATATTATTATAAATGGACTTGTGTTAATTGTTTTGGATATTAAAGCCGCAAGATATTATATTCCTTTTGATGGAATGTTACCAGGAATACTATCTTTGGTTTTAGGTGTTATATTACTTAGTAAGCCAAATATCCTTTCAACTTTATTTACAATAGCTATTGGTGTTTGGATAGTTTTAGCTAGTATTAATTCTTTAAAAATAGCAATTGCTTTAAGACATGAAGATGCTCCTTGGCTATTATTACTGTTATTTGGTATTATTGATTTAATATTAGGAATAATTGTAGTTATTAATCCGTTTGAAGCTTCTTTATCTATTGTTGTCTTTACGGGAATTATGCTTATTATTCACGCAATTATCGATATAGTAGATATGATAATTATTAAAAGAGATGCCAAAAAAATAACAAAGATTATTGAAAATAGTTTAAAAGAAATTTAAGTAAGATATTATTCTTGCTTTTTTTGTGGAAAATAATAGATAAAATAAAATATATGACAATTTGACTTATTTACTTAATTTTTTTTGTAATTTTTGATTATATAAATATTCTTCTATATCTATTTGATGATAATTAGGATTGTAATTTTGTCTTTGACAAAATAATTAAACCCCTAAATATTTTGACAATTGTATCAAAATAACCTAAGGGTTTATCTTTTTATATCAATATTCGAAAAAGTTCAAATAAAATCGTCAATGGTGCCATAAAGGAAGGAGTACAACAACTTTTGAGTAAAATATATATTATAGTTATAAATCTAACAATATTTTTGCAAGTTTTTTTCTATTTTTTCTTTCTTGCTTTTCTATTTCAATTTTTTGATTGTTTGATAATGGTACATTTCCTTTAAGAGAGTCATAGTATAAATTTTTTATTTGAAGTGATTCCGATGGATATATTTCACTTTCATCCCAACCATCTCTATATAAAGAATGTTTTGACATTTTAAAAGTTAAGTAAGTTGATAAATCATTAGCTTTAGTAACTTTCTCATTTAGTTCACTAATGTTATATACAGTAGGAGTTATCAAACGAATAATATCTTCTCTTAAAACATTTCCATTTTCATCTAATTGTACATCAAGTTCTGACATTAAATCTTGAATAGACATACAATCTCTATTTCCTATTTTTTCTATAATACTTATTAGTAAAAGTGCTTTATTTCTTACAATATTTGAATATCTTTTAAAATATTCTAATGTATAAGGTTCAAAATAATATCGTCCTGCACTTAGACTATCAGCAAATTCTTGAGATGAAGCTTTAATATCTTCATCCGTCCATTCAACAATATTTTTCTTTCTTTTAGGTTTCGGGCTCTCAATTCTTTTCTTTAATTCTGGATCTTCTCTTTCAAATGTTTTTTCCAAATATTCTGTTATTTGTTCTTTAGAAACAGTAACTTGTGTACTGTTAATTCCATTTTTAATATCATCTAATTTGCTTCCTAATATATTTTCTAAAATTGTAATAATATATTTAGGATTATAATATTGTGTATCTGTACTTTCAAAATAAGGTTCAAAATCCAAGTTTTCCATAAAAAATTCTCCTTCATTTAAATTTATTATATTTTCCTTTAATTTAATTATCTTATTATATTTATTCTATGGCACACGCATATTGGTTGTCAATATGCAAGTATGTTTTTACACATTGACAAATGTATCAATTTAACCTATAAAAACTATAGCATAACTTATAACATTTTAAAACTCGAACTATAAAAGTCCGAGTTTGTTATCAATCTGGTGCGAGAAGGAAAGTTATTTCAAACTTTCCCTTAAAAATTAGAAATAATATTATTAAGTATCAATTTCTAATACTATTTTAGCAATTAAATAAACGTTTAACAATACTTATTTATCATTTGCTAACCATTTGGCAATATCTTTTATTATTATTCCTTCATAAGTATAATCAT
>CANQGB010000068.1 GCA_947600335.1 uncultured Bacilli bacterium
TCAGAAGAAATGTATAAAAGAATTGCTAATGATACTGAAGTTTTACTAACTAAATTAAGAAAAGAAATAAATAAGTTAAAGGATGATAACAAGGTTATAAAAAATGAAACCGATGATTTAAAACAATATGAAGAAAAGATTAAGTCTTTGATTAATATAGAAAATCCTACAAGAGAACTAATGCAAACTATCATTGATAAAATAGTTATAGACAAAGATAAAAATATTGAAATAATTTACAAATTTGGTATATTAAATAATATTTAATTAACTTTTCTCTAAAATAGAGCAAAGGATGCATATTAAAGATAAACTACTTATATTAGTAATGGAGTAAAAATGAAAAAGATAGACAAAGAATTAAAAGCTATTCATGTTTTTCATGAACACATGGAGAAGAATATTTTTTATACAAGAGAAACACTTAAGCTTGAAAGTGAAGTGAAAATTTCAAAAAATTTTCCAATTTACATAAAAAATCCTAACGAATTTGAACTTCAATATATAATGGATAATAATTATAAGGAGTTGTTTTCTATTGTATCAATTTTTCCTAGTTTGAAGGAATTAATGCAAATAAATGATTTTTTTGTGCCAGATATTTATTGTGCATTTAAAGAATATATTTTTGGTATTCATGATTTGTACAGAAGATATATAGAAGAACAAGATAAAGAAATAATAGAAAAATCAATTGAGAACAACGATAAAAAATCATTTTGTGCATATTTAAGTTCATTACTGAATGAAGAGATACTTTTGATAGAAGTAAAGGATTGGAAAAAAATTGATAATTATATAAGTCAGTATTTTAATTGTGATATAGATGAAGTGGAAGATTTGGATTATAGAATTTATTTTATCGAACAATATATTAATTTTTTTAATATTATAAATTTTGACTTAAGAATTTTTAAGGGAATTACATTATTAAGTGAAGAAAAATTAGTTTTTGTCAAAAGTTATTTTGTTAATAATGATTTTCAAAATGCTATGAATGATATGCTATCTAAACCTTTTTTAATAGATTCTTTTGTAAAAAGCGATAATGATATTATGACATTATTTTTTATAATTCATAACTTTGAAAAAAGTAGGTATATGCGTGAAAGAAAATATGTAGTAGATATAGTAACTTGTTTAGAATTATTTCTTATAAAAAAATTGAATGATTCAAACAATAAAATTGAGGAACAGTTCAAATTTAAAGTTCAAAAATGTTGTGAAAGTAAAAATTATTTTATTCCAATTAATGAATTAAAAGAATTATATAATTATCGTTCAATAGTCGTTCACGGAAATGTTGTTGATATTAACAGAAAAATTAATGAAATTACTGTCAAAAAATGGTATAAAGAATATTCAAGTAAAATGGATAAAGAATATGGATGGTTATCTTATGATAACAACGATAAAGAAAACTTAATTTTTTGTAGATTGTTTGAAATATTTAACATTATTTTTAGAATGTATTGTGAAGAAAACAATAAAATAAACTTATTAAAAGAAATAGTTTCAAGAGAAGAAATAAAAAATTTTAATTTTTAATAAAAAACCACACATTGACTATCAGCAGGTGGTGATGGTGCGGAGGTAATTTATTCTCTTCGTAATAGTGATAGATTATCGAGCATCATAAGTAAATCATTGCAAGAAGCAGGCCAAAATGTTAGAAAGTATTATCAAAGAAGATTACCAAGTAATCCTAATCAAGATTATTATTATATCTTAAGGAATACGCCCAATAATGAATCGATTATTGTCGAGTATGGTTTTGCTGATAGTCCTGGTGATGATGTTAATTTATTAAAAAATAATTGGCAAGAGTTAACCGAAGCGGTAGTAAAAGGTTTAGCTGAGTATTTGAATGTTCCTTATGTGCCTACTGATTTGGAAAATAAATATATTGTTAAAAGTGGTGATACATTATGGAGTATTGCCAAGAAATATGGTTTATCGGTAGATGAGTTAAAAGCTTTAAATAATTTAACAAGCAATTCTCTAAGTATCGGTCAAGTCTTGAAAATAAAAAAGGACTCTGAAACAGTAAGTCCGGATGAAGATACATATATTGTCAAAAGTGGTGATACATTATATGGCATTGCACGAAGATTTGGCTTGTCAGTAGATGAACTAAAAAGAATTAATAATTTATCAAGTAATACTTTAAGTATTGGTCAAGTGTTAAAAGTTAGCTTAAGTAATGGCGAAGGAGAAAATGAAGGAATACAATATTACATTGTTCAACCAGGCGACAATTTATATAAAATAGCAACAATGTATGGTCTAACAGTAGATGAATTAAAAGCCGCGAATAACTTAACGAGCAATTTATTAAGTATTGGTCAGAATCTGATAATTCCAAGTAAAGCTTTAGTTAGCAATGAAGTATATCAAGTTCAACCCGGTGATACGTTGTATAGCATTGCCCGGAAGTTTAATACGACAGTAACGGCAATTCAAAGTTTAAATAATTTAACAACAAGTGTTTTGTCTATTGGTCAAAGATTATTGATTCCGTAATTTCAAATTAATCTTTCATATGTTCGTTAACGGCTTCATTAAGGTGCATCATTCTTTTGTCTAATTCCCGAATAATTAGGGAACTTTCATATAATTGTTCTTTAATATCGTTAGGTATTTCATTAGGAAATTTATATTGGATTTTATGGTCCAAGGTAGCCCAGAAATCCATTGCTATTGTTCTGATTTGGATTTCAGCATCAATGTATTCAGTTTTCCCAGCTAAATAAATAGGAACAGCTACGATTAAATGATAAGAGATATAACCAGATTCTTTAGGATTATCAACATAATCCTTTTGTCTTTTAATAATTAAGTTTTTAGATTGCTTAATCGTATCGACAACGGCATAGATATCATTTAAAAAAGAAACTACGATTCTTATCCCAATTATATCAGGGATTTTATCAAAATTGGCGACAGTTTTTTCATAGCCTTTTTTTTCTAATTTATTCATAATACTTTCTTTTGTTTTAATGCGTGACTTGATATGTTCAAATGGATTATAACCATTTTTAAAGACAAATTCTTCCATTAAAATATTAATCTCGGTTTCGAGCATATCTTTTGCAAAATTATATTTTAAAAATAATTCTTTTTCGTTTTTCATAAGTTCCCCTTTTGAAATTTGTGTTAGTAAAATACCACTTATTTGAATAAAAGTCAAATTTTTCTTAATTTTCATAATTTTTATTTTACATAGTCTTTTTTTAAAAAATGGTGAAAATTTCTGAATTAATTATTTTTTTGTTTTAAGGAATATATGGGCTAAAAATAGACTCCTTTTCAAAATTTAATACAAATATCTTGACTTTGACAGTAAAAACGAGCCAGCCCAAGTAATTAAAGGGTTAGCTCGTTTTTTAATTGTTGTACATTG
>CANQGB010000069.1 GCA_947600335.1 uncultured Bacilli bacterium
AAGAAGCATATAAGTTAGGAAGGGATATTTAATATGGAAAAAATTGATGTATTTGCTCATGTGTTATTACCAAATTATTATGAGAAGATGTTAAATATTGATTCTACAATACCTGAGTCTTATGCTTTTACAAATATAGAATCATTAAAAGATTTAAATGTAAGAAGAAAATTATGGAATGGTACAACGAAACAAATAATAAGTTATGCCAATATCAATGCTGAAGATTATTGTAATCCAGAAGATGCAGCAAGATTATGTAGAGAGGCTAATGTTGAACTTATCAATTGTGTAAGAGAAAATAATGATATGTTTCCTTATGGAATTGGAATGTTACCATTTAATAATGTTGAAGAGTCCCTACATATTTTAGATGAAATTAAAGATTCAAAAGAACTTGTTGGTATTCAAGTTTTTACAAGACATTTAGGAAAAAGTATAGCTGATAAAGAATACTTACCAATTCTAAAAAAGTGTGCGCGCCTTGGATTACTTGTTTTACTTCATCCTGTATTTGATGCCCGTAAACCTGATAATAATATCGTGTTTAGTTGGGAATATGAATTATCTCAAGCCATGTTAGATCTAGTAAATGCGAATATTTTTACCGAGTGTCCGAACATTAAGATAATTGTTCATCATGCAGGAGCTATGGTACCATTCTTTGCGGGGAGAATTGATAACATAATGAAAGATAAAAAAGATGATTTTAAAAAGTTTTATGTAGATACAGCCATACTTGGAAATACGCGGGGCTTAGAACTCGCAGTATATTACTTTGGAATTGATAAAGTCTTATATGGAACCGATGCTCCATTTGGAATTATGCCGAATGGTGCGACAAAAGAAATCGAATGCGCTATTGATGAGTTACCTTTTAGCAATGAGGAAAAAGAAAAAATATATTCTAAAAATTTAAGAAAGTTATTGAAAGGAAATGAAGAAGATGCTGAATAAAAAAATAATAATTCTAATGGTTACATTAATAACCGTTGGAGGAATTGGTTTTTGGTTTGTAAAATCTAAGAAAAACACAGAGTATTCTAATAATTCAAATACATCAGAAAATAGCAATAAAGAACTAGAAAAAAGTAATAATAATCATACTAATAATAAAAAAATTGGTATTATTTATTTTTCAGCCACTGGCAATACGGAAAAAGTAGCTGAATATATTAAAGATGCTACAGATGGAGATTTAATTGAAATAATTCCGAAAAATGAATATACAGCTGATGATTTAAATTATGGCAATAATAACTCAAGAGCAAATAAAGAACAAAATGATGAGAGTGCTAGACCTGAAATAAAAAATGATATCAATACTGACAATTATGATATTATATTTTTAGGCTATCCAATTTGGTGGGGAGATGTTCCAAAAATTATTTTAACATTTTTAGATAGTCATAATTTAGATGGTAAAACGGTAATTCCTTTTTGTACATCAGGTAGTTCATCGATAAGTAATAGCTTGAATACTTTGCATAATTATAATAATATTAATTGGATAAACGGGAAAAGATTATCTATAATTCAAAGTGAAGTAACTAATTGGGTAAATGGGTTGAATTATTAGGCTTGATATGAAAAAGAAAAAATTATATGTAATTCTGGCAATTATTTTAATTATAGGATTTGTAATTTACATTTCATTAAATGGAAAAAATAAGCAAAAGGAGAATGAAAAGATAGTGAACGAAAATGTAATAGAAAAATTGGAACAAGAAAAAAATATTGCAAAATTTAACTTTGAAACAAAATCAGTAAAACTTAATAGTGGCTATGAAATGCCTTTAAATGGACTAGGAACATATAGTTTAACAGGTGATACTTGTTATAATGCTGTATCTAGTGCTTTAAAATCAGGTGTTCGTTTAATTGATACAGCTTATATGTATGGTAATGAAGAAGAAATAGGAAAAGCAATTAGAGATTCAGGAATACCTAGAGAAGAAATATTTGTAATAACAAAAATATACCCTAGTCAATTTGATAACCCAAAAGAAGCAATAGAACTTGCTTTAAAGAAGTTAGATATTGAGTATATTGATATGATGCTTTTACATCATCCAGGTGTGAATGATGTTAGTGCTTATAAAGAGATGGAAAAATATGTGGGCATTGGTAAGATTCGCTCTTTAGGACTTTCTAATTGGTATGTTAAAGAATTAAAAGAATTTTTACCGCAAGTAAATATTATGCCAGCTCTTGTGCAAAATGAAATTCATCCATATTATCAAGAAAATGATGTTATTCCATTTATTCAAAATTTAGGTATTATTGTTCAAGGTTGGTATCCATTTGGCGGAAGAGGTCATACTAGCGAACTATTAAATAATGAAACAATAGTTAAAATTGCTAATAACCATAATGTATCCTCAGCCCAAGTAATACTTCGTTGGAACTTACAAAAAGGTGTTGTGGTAATACCAGGTTCATCTAATCCAAATCATATTAAAGAAAATACAGATATTTACAGATTTGAACTAACGGAAGATGAAATGGAACAAATAAATAATTTAGATAGAAATGAAAAATACGATTGGTATTAAAAAAATAAAGGAAGGAATGAATTTATGAGTAAAATTTTAGTAAGTTATTTTTCAGCTAGTGGTGTAACAAAAGAAGTAGCAAGTAAAATTGGAGAGTATACAAATGGTGTTTTATTTGAAATTGAGCCTACATGCAAATATACAAATGAGGATTTAGATTGGACTAATAAACAAAGTAGGTCATCAGTTGAAATGAATAATCCATCATCAAGACCAGAGGTAAAATATAAATTTTCTAATTTAAGTGATTATGATACTGTCTTAATTGGCTTTCCTGTATGGTGGGATTTAGCACCTAGAGTCATCAATACATTTATCGAAGACAATAATCTTGAAAACAAAAAAATCTATGTCTTTGCAACATCAGGAGGTTCAAGTGTAATAAACAGTTTTAATACTTTAAAAAATACATATAGTAATCTTAACTTTGTGAGTGCTAAAAGATTTTCAAGCAATGTATCAGA